>JAJYWY010000022.1 GCA_021791245.1 Microcaldota archaeon | reverse complement strand
ACCGCTTGTTAGGACAGTTTTAGGTGATTTTCCACTCAAATATGGGGATAAAAACCTCACTCTGCGCTGGTAAAATTCGATTTGGCGAATCGAGTTAGGTCAAAGGGTTAGAGACCTCGCTACTCAAAGTGGCGAACTTAAGTAAAACACATTATATATAATAGTGTATGCCTTACAGAAACAAACCCACTTAAGACGATAACAATAAATGGAGGCAAAGGGAATTGAACCCCTCTCTTCACCGTGTAAGGGTGACGTCCTGCCGATAGACTATGCCTCCGCTCCAAGATTCTTCCAGAATCCCTATCTTTCATGCTTGGCGCAGAATTTATACATTGCGTTTATAGCTGTCTCGAGCGTTTTCGTATCTGCCAAAGATACTATCCTTATATGATCCTCTGCCCCGAATCCGGATCCCTTCACTATCTGTATCCCCTCCTCCTCAAGAAGCTTCCTTGCGAATTCTCCGTCGTTCTTGAATTTCAGCTTCTCCATGTTTAGCCTTGGGAAGAGGTAGTATGCACCGCTAGGCCTCTCCATCTCCATATACTCGAACTGGTTTATCATGTCCGTGCTGAAGTTAACCCTCTTCTCTATCTCGCTGACCATGGCCTTTATAGACTTCTCGTGCTCTGTCCTGTTCCTCAGCGCCTCTACCATTGCATACTGCGATGGAACGTTTGCGGAAAGCCTCACGTCTGCCATGTTCTCGAATGCAGTCTTCAGATCCATCGACTTTTTGTCCTCTTCAGGGAAGATTGCATAGCCTATCCTTAACCCTGTTGCGTCGAATACCTTTGACACGCCGTTGAATATCACGTGCGGTATGCCGCGCGCCAGCTGGCTCATGCTCGTAAACCTTGCCCCGTTGAACACTATCTCATCGTATATCTCATCGACTACGAGCATTGTATCGTTCTCGTTTGCCATGTCAGCTATCTCCCTCAGGGCTTTCTTGGGAATAATGCTCCCTGTCGGATTGCTTGGGTTTGCAATCGCAATGTATTTTGGCTTCGAGATGGCAAATGCCTTCGCCAGCGAATCCATGTCAAGCGACCATCCTGAGCCTTCGTTGTAATTGAAGAATGTCGGCTTTCCCTCAAACATGTCCATGTAAGAGATGTATGACGGGTAATACGGCTTAGGTATGATTGCCGTTGCTCCCTTCTCCATGGTTGCGGCATTCAGGAACAATATAGCCTCGGAGACGCCCTGGGTTATCACCACTGAATCTTCATCCACGTTTGTCCCGTATAAGCGCTTCTGCCTTTTGGCCACTTCTTCCCTTAGCTCACGTATGCCTATCGGGTCCGCATAATGGGTCTTGTTCTCCATCAGCGCCTTATTGTAAGCCTTTATTATGTACTTGGGGGTTGGAAAGTATATTGCAGGGTCCCCCCTGTTCAGCCTTATTATCTTCCTTCCTTTCCTCTCCATTTCGTCAGCAAGTTTGTTCTCCTCGTGTATAGGCGCAGAGACCGACTTTCCCACGTTAGATAGAAAATCCACTTTATCACTTTTTGTCCTTGACCATTAATTCTGCATCTTCTATTATATACCTTCCACTGTCAGACTTCAATTCCTTCCTCGCGCTTTTTATAAGTATTCTCTTCTTGAACAGCGGGGCATCGAGCACGAACGACTCCGCTTCGCCCCCTTCGAAAAGCATGTTTGCCCCGTATCTGCTGTTCAGCAGCTTCAGCTTCTCTATCATCCCTTTGTCTATCCTCCTTCCCAGCATGTCGCTGGTGAACCCCTCTGCAGAAACCGACGTTATTATTGCATTGAAGTTGTCCGATATGTAATCGAGCTCTTCCATTGGGTCTATGTGCCAGAGAGGGGATATGTGCTCCATGCCGTTTCTCTCAGCGATCCTGTTTATCCTGCCTGCCTGGTACGCGCTGTATGTTGCGCCTGTGACAATGGCGCTTACATTGTTCTCCTTCAGCACTCTTTCCAGATCCTCGAGCTCCCTCTCCTTCTCCCCCTCGGTGTTTGCAAAGACCTGCCTTATCCCAAGGGCTTCAGCCTGCATGCCAGTCCATCTTACGTTTGGGTAATGGAACATGTAGCTGTCGGGATTCGAAGAGACGAATGTTATCAGGATGTCGATCTTTATCCCGAGCCCTATGGCCTTGTGCAGCGCAAGGGTCGAGTCTTTGCCGCCGCTGAACAGGCATGCGTTTGCCAAATGATCACCACTGCGCCTGCCTTCCCTTCTGCTGAAGGTCAGATGATGTTATCGCGTCCCTTCTCGCTATTGCGGAAAACGCTTCCCTCATCTTCAGATGCTTCCCTATGAAATCCACGACCTCAGGCAGATGCCTTGATATGGCCAGCTCGTATGCATTCTGGGGGCCCTGCGCAATGCCCGGCGAATTGACGGCAAATGGCCTTATCAAAGGGTCCGCGCCGTTTGCCAGCAGGAATTTCACGACTTCCAGCATGTTCTCCTGATTGAACTTGATGGCAAGCATAAGGGGAGTCCATCCGTATATGTCCTGGTCGTTTACATTTGCGCCTTTCTCGAGCATGAGCTTTGCCACGCGCATACTCTTAAGATACGTTATGAATGAGAATGCGGTGTTGCCCTGGATGTTCTTTATGCGTATGTCTATCTTAGGATTTTTTAGCAGCTCTTCGGCAATGCTGTCATATCCCCTGAACACAGCATCCATGAGCGGAGTATAATTGACCTTTGGGTCCCTTACGTTGGGGTCTGCACCGAATGCGAGCAGGAGCTTGACCTTCCCTATGCTGTTCGCAGCAATCGCATGCATGAGCACGTATTCCTTTTTATGCCAGCAGAAATAGTTCGGGTCCGCGCCTGCATTGAGCAAGTCGAAGAAATCTGAATCACATTCTGCATCCACGGCATTGAACAATGCGAAATTGAGCGCTATTCTTTCCGCCTTGGATATGGGATCGCTATCCATCCACTTGCACCGTTATGAGGCAGAGAGCTTCTTCTTCACGTGCTTAAGCGCAGAGAACATGTCCCTGTCTATCTCTTCAAGCCTCATCGAGATGTACTTTGCCTGGCTTATCATCCCGGGTATCACCACGTTCTCAAGCGCATTCACGCGCCTCTTTGTCTTGTCTATCTCTAGCACTAGCCTCTTGAGCCCCTGCTCCCTCTGCGCTATGTCTATTATGCTCTCCCGCGCCTTTGTGAACGCGCTTCCTATGTCGTCGACTGCAACGCTCGTGGAGAAGAGATTGTAGCTGTGCATTGGCTCGTTCCCTGGCTGTTTGCCTATGATCGGTATGCGCACCCCCATTATATTCTTTATCTCCATGCGTATTGGCTTTGCTTCCCTCACGTGCATCGCTGCCTCTTCGAGCTCGAAGTTGCCTATGAACGCATTCGAGGTTATCGCGATCTTGTATGCAGAGCGCATCACATCATTAAGATAGCTCCTGTCGTTCTTCGACTGGTTCAGCAGCTTCAGGAACTCTATTACCAGCACCTCCCTCTTCCTCTTTAGTATGGAATGCCCTTTCTCAGCGACGCCTGCCCTCTTCTTGAGGGTTATCAGATTTATCCTTGTCGGATTGAGCTTCTGCATTACCTTGCCCTCTTGTAGTATTTGCTTATCAGCTCCTTCTTTATCCTCGTGAGTTCGCCCTCTGGCAGCGCTGACAGCAGCTCCCATCCAAGGTCCAGCGTCTGCTCTATGCTCCTCTCTTCGTAGAATCCCTGCTTCACGAACCTACTCTCGAAATCGTTCCCGAACTTGAGATAGAGCTTGTCTATGTCGCTAAGGGCCTCTGCTCCCACTATTGAGCTGAGGTTCTTTGCGTCCTGGGCCTTTGCATACGCACCGTAGAGCTGGTCCGCAACCCCCCTGTGATCCTCCCTCGTCTTTCCTATGCCTATTCCCTGGTTCATAAGCCGCGAGAGAGATGGGAGAGGGTTTATTGCAGGATACATGTTCTTGTTGTTTAGCTCTCTGCTCATGAATATCTGCCCTTCGGTTATGTATCCGGTAAGGTCCGGGATAGGATGGGTTATATCGTCGCTCGGCATGGTCACCACGTCAAGCTGCGTTATGCTTCCCTTCTTCCCCTTCAGAAGGCCAGCCCTCTCGTATATCGTAGACAGGTCCGTATACATGTAGCCAGGATATCCTCTTCTTCCAGGCACCTCTTCCCTTGCGCTTGACATCTCCCTCAGCGCCTCGCAGTAGTCGGTCATGTTGTCCAAAATGACAAGTACGTGCATGCCTTTCTCGTATGCAAGGAACTCCGCAGTGGTGAGGGCAAGCCTAGGTGTGATTATCCTCTCTATGCTCGGATCGTTTGCGAGATTCATGAATGCGACAGTCCTCTTTAATGCCCCCGTCTTCCTGAATTCGTTTATGAAATACGTAGCGTCATCGTAAGTCAGCCCTATCCCCGCGAAGACTATGGCGAAGCCTTCGCTCGTGCTCTTGACCTTTGCCTGCCTCACTATCTGTGCTGCGAGCTGGTTGTGCGGAAGGCCCGAGCCTGAGAAGATGGGCAGCTTCTGGCCCCTCACCAAAGTCATGAGCCCGTCTATTACCGAGACTCCGGTCTCTATGAAGTCCCTTGGCATTGCCCTTGATGCAGGGTTTATCGGCGCGCCGTTTATATCCTTCTTCTCTTCGTATGCTACCGAAGCGGACAAGTCTTTCGGCCTTCCCTGCCCGTCGAAGATCCTTCCCAGCATGTTCTCCGAAACCCCAACCATGAACGTTTCGCCCAAAAAGCTTACCGAAGTATCGCTTATGTTTATTCCGTTCGTAGGTCCGAAGACCTGCACTACGGCATAAGTAGAGTTTGTCTCAAGAACCTGTCCAAGCCTCTGCTCCCCGCTTCCCAGCCTTATTTTTACTATCTCTCCATAAGATGCGCTGCCTACCTTGTCTACTACTACAAGAGGCCCGCTAACGCTTTTTATCGTCTTGTATTCTAATTCTACTTTCATAATATCATTCCCTTAAGTCTTTCTTAGCGTCTTTTGCTTTTTCCCAAATTTTTACATGCATGGCCAAAATGCCCTTTGCTTTGGGTGACAGTACAAAATTTAATGGCTGCTGCATAGAACTATTCATTGCGCTTGGATAAGCTCCATTTCTTAAAAGAAATCTAATTGCGCGTATGTCGTCTTCCATTGTCGCATAGTGCAATGCGGTCATTCCGGTATTATCGCCTGCGCTTATGTCCGCGCCCTCGTCAAGCAAAAGCTCGAGTATTTTTCTGCACTCTTTTGACTTTACATTATACAAAAGCATAGCCTGGATAAAGATAGTCCTTCCTGAATCGTCTCTGCAGTTTACATCTGCTCCTCTCTTAAGCTCGGCCTTTACGGCATTGTATTTTCGTGTCTTTACAGCTATTCTTAACCGCTCATTAAGGATCTTCTGCTTTGCCTCGTCTGAAACTCCTTGCCTTTTAAGTTCGGCAAGAGAAAAACGCTTTGACTCGGTTTCTTCAACTGCGTTCTGCGCCTCCCCTGGAATTTTCTCCTTGTGTTTCATATGGTCACTATTTTCAATTGGTTTTTTCCGCGGTTTTCTCAACTTCCTGCGCCTCGCGCGCCAGGCCAGAGAACTCCTTCTCCATCATCTCCCTTATCCTCTTCTCCGTCTCTCCAATCCCTTCCTCCTTTGCCTCTTTCATCCTCGATATTTCTTCCCTTGACTTAAGCCCGGATATTCTCTGGATATCTGCGCCTTTTGCTATTGCGTCTTTTGCAAGGTCTGAAAAATGCATCATTACAGAGAGCATGGCCGCCTGCTTCCTCAGGCTTGTATATGCGTCGATTTCGTCGAACGCGCTCTGCCTGAGGAAGTCCTCCCTGAGCATCTTCCCTATCTGGAGTATTATCCTCTCGGAATCAGGAAGCGCGTCCTCGCCCACGAGCTGCACTATGTCCTTGAGCTCAGCCTCCCTCTGCAGTATCGACATCGCGTCTATCCTGTCCTTTACGAATCCCTCCCCGACATTCTTCCCGTACCATTCCTTCAGAGGATCAAGATATAATGAGTAGCTGTTCAGCCAGTTTATAGATGGGAAATGCCTTGCATATGCGAGAGACGCATCTAGGGCCCAGAACGCCTTAGTCACGCGCAGCGTTCCCTGGGATACAGGCTCGGAGATGTCCCCTCCAGGTGGTGAGACTGCCCCGACTATTGTGACAGAGCCAATCTTTCCATTTAGCGTTTCGACTTTCCCGCTTCTTTCGTAATATTCTGCCAGCCTTTTTGGCAGATATGCAGGGTATCCTTCTTCACCCGGCATCTCCTCGAGCCTTGCTGATATCTCACGCATTGCCTCCGCCCATCTTGACGTCGAGTCTGCCATGATTGCAACGCTGTATCCCATGTCCCTGAAGTATTCTGCCATCGTAATGCCGGTGTATATGCTCGCTTCCCTTGCCGCCACAGGCATGTTGCTCGTATTGGCTATGAGTATTGTCCTCTCTATCAGGGGCTTCCCGCTCTTAGGGTCTATCAACTCCGGAAACTCCGTGAGCACCTCCGTCATCTCATTCCCCCTTTCCCCGCATCCAACGTATACCACTATGTCGCTGTCTGAATATTTCGCAAGCTGGTGCTGGATTACCGTCTTTCCTGATCCGAATGGGCCTGGCACTGCCGCGCTTCCCCCTTTTGCAACAGGGAAGAATGTATCTATTACCCTCTGGCCTGTGACCAGCGGCTCGTCTACCCCGAATTTCTCATTGTATCTACCAGGTACTCTCACCGACCTTTTTTGCAGCATCGTTATTCCTGTCTTCCTGCCTTTGTTCTCCACTTCTGCAATGGGCTCTTCCACAGTGAAATTGCCTTCTCTTATTTTTGCAATGGTTCCGGAGACCCCGTAAGGCACCATTATGTAGTGCTTTATTAAATCCGTTTCCTGCACGTGCCCAAGTATCTCGCCCTCTTTGACCCTTGAGCCTTTTTTGATGTGCTTCTCTGCAACGAACTTCCACTTCTTTTTTCTGTCTATAGAGTTTGCCGTTATTCCCTTGCCTATGAACGCTCCGCTCTTCCTCTCCAGAGCCTCGAGGGGCCGCTGCGTTCCGTCGTATATCTGCTTGAGTATCCCAGGGCCAAGCTCCACCGAGAGGGGGCTTCCGGTTGATACCGCCTTCTCCCCTGGCTTAAGGCCGTAGGTATCTTCATAAACCTGTATTACCGCCCTGTCCCCTACGAGCTTGATGACTTCTCCTATAAGCTTGTTCTCGCCAACATACACTACATCGTACATCTTCGCCCCCGTCATCTCCGTAGCCACGACTAGAGGCCCTGAAACTTTCTCTATTTTTCCCAATCAACCACCAGATTTTTTCTTTGCGCTAAGATCTATGCCTATAGCCCTTAATATTAGCTTGTTTAGCACGTCCGCTTCCTCTTCTCCTGCTTCGCTGTAGTTCGGAATCTGGACTACTAGCGGAGTTACGCTGTTGTTAACTGCATTGAGGATCTTCCTGTCTCGCATCTTCTTCACGAGGCCTGAAGTTACGATTATTATGCCTATGTCATCTCTTCCAAGCAGCTCGTGCATCCTTGCCTCCGCTTCTTCCCCTTCATGTGCAGGGTACGACTCGCTTATTCCTGCAAGCTTCATGCCCAGAGTAAGCAGGTCGCTGCCTACCGCGGCTATCCTGTAATCCTTTGTCTTCATCCTGCCTTCCAAACTATCAACCTGCTTATCTCGTCCTTGCCCAGCCCGTAATGCTTCCCTTTCAGTATTGCCCTTGTATTAAGCATCTCAACCTCTTTTAAATATATATATGCTGCAAGCACGTCGAGAGAGAGCATG
The DNA here is from genome assembly GCA_021791245.1 of Microcaldota archaeon. Classification (GTDB taxonomy): domain Archaea; phylum Micrarchaeota; class Micrarchaeia; order Micrarchaeales; family CABMGC01; genus JAJYWY01. The sequence continues at coordinate 14,134 of JAJYWY010000022.1, read as the reverse complement.
CTGCCCGTGAGTATCCTGCTTGCATTTTTGAATATGCTGTTCCGCATCTCCATCTCGAACGGGAGCAGTTCCTTCTCCCCTCCTGCCTTGTATATTGACGCAGCCTCCTTAAGGTCGAACGCCTTTATCTGCATTGCGAGCGTTTCTACGCTATTGGAATCGTTGAATATCTTTTCGAAGAACTCTAGCTTCTGCCTGTATACGATGTAGTCCTTTATCTCGGAAAACTTGAGTCCTATCTTCTTGGCCCTGAGAAGGGTCATCACGTCTTTCATGTTAATGTCGTAACGGATCATGTGCGAGATGTTGGCATTGCTCCTTTCTATCTTGTTTGCAAGCGCAAAGAGGCCTGTATAGTATATCTTGTCCATTGTGAAGATCGCATCAAGAATATTACTGTTCCTCCTGTATGCAGAGAGCGCTTCTTTCAGCATATTCCTGTATTCCCTCGCGCTTACAATGAGCTTCTCGAGCATCTTATCCACGCTGCTCTCACCCATTGCCTGAAGTATGACTTTTGGAGTAAACGGCTCCAGCATCAGCAGATTCTGCTCCACAGATACATACGGGTAATTGCGGTCCTTGGCTTCCAATGCAGTCTTTACGTTATAAATATACCATTTGTTTATCAGCTGCTTCACTATCCACTTGTCTTTCTTTGGCGTCATGTCCGCAACCTTGCCGACTCTCTCAGCGAAGTTCCTGTTCAGCGCAAAATCTATCTGCTTGCTCTTGATATCCATGCCGCCAAAATCGCTTATGCTCTTCTTGTAATCCGTCTGGAACAACATTGCCAGCGCGGAAATGTCGTCCTTTGCTGCCATGAGGTTGTCAATAGCTGCCCCGTCAAGAAGCTTTGCCTTCATTGCCTTTACCCTAGTATTTGAATATCCGTACTTTGCAGCATTGCCGTATGACATTAGCTCACTTCCTGCGCTTCGCCTTCGCCATTTTAACCCGCTTTTTCTTCTTTTCTGCATTTACGCCATGCTTCTTTTTCTGGCTTTCCTCCTTGCCTTTCCTGTCAGGGAACATCTCGCCGGAGACTACGCTCTTTATCATGTCTGAATTGTTCTCTACAATCTTTGATACGGTTGCGTTTAGGGAAACCCTTTTGTCGCGGGTTCTTATTACGAAGCCTTCCATATCCCCATTCTCGAATGCATATCCTTTCTTCTTCGCGTAATGCTCATACTTCCTGCTTCCGGTTATGACAAGCTCCTGCTTGGTCGCTACTGGCAGAAATGACGATACTGCATTTTCGAGAAGGCGTTCCATGTGCTTCCTGCCGATCTCCTTCTCTATCTCACTCTTCGCGCGCTTGCTCTCCCGCATTATCGCATCTTCTGCAGCCCTGGCAACTATTCCCTGCCCCTCTATCCCAAAGCTCTCTATGCCTTCCCTTCTTATCCTCTCAGCCTCTGCCTCAGCCTTTTTCCTTGATGCAAGGATTATCTCGCCTGCAGACTTCTCTGCATGGTCCAGTATCCTCTGCTCTTCTTCAGATGAGGCTTTCCTGTATTTTGCCGCCTCATTCCTTGTATCTTCCTCAAGGCTATTCTTTATCTCTTCAAGGGCCAATCCCAACACCAATCAGATCAGGCCGAATCCCAGGAGTATCAGTATCGCTATTACGAATCCGAAGATAACGAGAGTCTCAGGAAGCACCACGAAAAGCAGCGCCTTGCCCATCTCTTCAGGCTTCTCTGCAATCAAGCCAAGGGAAGAGCTCCCTATCGATGCCTGCGCCCAGCCAGTTCCTATGGCTCCGCCAGTTATTGCGATGCCCGCGCCTATTGCTGCTATAGCAGCTTCAATTCCTAACGCCATCTAATTCACCATAATTTCCAAAGAAGAATCAGTAGAATAATATTATAAACTTTATTAGACCTTCTCCACCAGCACATTTTGCTATGCGATCTACGATATAATTTCTCTTTCCGCACATAGTCAAGCAAAAGCCTAAGGCAATTTCCGCAGTTGCAGCAGTTGCGCAGTCAAATAGCAATCAATAATATATATTTTTATAATCTGTTAAGCCCATATTTACAATGCTCACGATGATAGCTATGGCGGATATGAAACTGTTAATGCAGAAGATAGAGGAAGCAACCCTTGTGCTTAATTCAATAAGGAGAAAACATGAAAAAAGCACGGATGAGACAAAGGAAAGCAAGCGCGGCCCGGCCCCAGAAGCAGATAGCATCGACAGTAAGAAGCTATACATCTCAAAGGACATATTTGGGATGCTCACCAAATTTTCAAGAAGCATTGAGTTCAAAGAGCTTGCAAGATTGAAAAGGAATATTGGCCTTGACGATAGCAGAATAAAAATATATCATGGGGGATGGGGGCATAGATATCCAAAATATGGCGGATACGGATGCTGGTCTGATGTTTTCCTTACAAAGCACGGAAGCATAGAGTACAGATGGGGATATAAGGCAGGGCCAGGAGAAACCTTAAAAATAAAGAATCCTAAGGAGCTTTCCACGCTGCTCAACTATGAGTATATTCTAAACCTTCAAGCGCATATAAGTTCAGGAGCATTGGAGGCGTTCCTTATCAGCAAGATAGAAAAAGAGATTGAGTTGCTTAGATCTTAACTCTGCCATTCATTGGTAATGAAGACCTTCCTTTTCGAGCCAGAGACAATGAAGAAACACTCGATATAGAGCCCACCACAGTTCTAAAATATGCTGGCATGCTCCTCGTCAAATTGAACAGATGAAGGAGATTAGCCTGCGGTGCAAAATCTCTTTTGCTGTCAAGCCAGAATTGCAGTCAGCCATGATCATGCTTGTTATACCTACGCCTATACGCATATCCGAACGGCTTGAATCTTGTTCCATTGCCCTCATAGAACTTTGTGAAGAACTCAACAAAATTGAGCCTTACCCCTTGGACCATCCCTTCGAATATTGACAGTATCATATTGAGGACGTGAAGTACAAGGAATATTATTAGGTATACTGCAAAGAGGATTATGCCTCCGCCGAGATTTGGCGTGAACGCCTTGTCTATCAGCGATGCGAGTATTACGCTCGCTAGGCCGAAGCCCATTATCCTCGAATAGCTCAGCGGATGCGAGATAAGGTTCGTTATCTCAATGCCTTCCATCCCGCTTATAGCCATAGTCACTACGAGCATGATGATCGCAAGAATTCCGGTATATGTTACTATTGCTGCGCTGAAGATGTGGAATAGAAAGCCGGAAAGGGCTGCGGTACCAGCAAGAAGCACTATTATTGAAGTGAGTTTGCTTATGGCGTGCATTGTTTCGTGCCTGTGCATTTTGTTGATGAATCCAATAAATAGCCCTAGTGTAACCTGCACTATGCCGAAGATGATAGATACAGCTATCACGCTTGTTATGTTCTTGTTCCAGTCAAAGAGCTGAAAGTTGAAGAAGTACTGGTTTAGATGAAGCCCAAAGTACTGGTTTGAGAGGAAACCGAAGAATGCCGCAGATATTGCTGTTATCTCCCATATCTTTGCAGCGTTGTATACAAGCCCGTCAGGGTCTGTTATTTTTGTTACATACCACGCCAGAATGAACGATAGTATGCCATAGCCTACGTCGCTTACCATCAGCCCATAGAATATTGGGAATGATATTATGAATATCCATGCAGGATCTATCTCGTCGCTCCTTGGCGGAGAAAAAAACTCAAGCATATAATCGAATGGCCTCAGGAAGCTTGGCCTGTTCATGAGTGTCGGCGCAAGCTCGTCATGCACGAGCTTGTCTATGTGGTATCTGTTCCTCGTGGCAGTCTTGACGGCATGCTCGAACTCGCCATATCTCTTCCTTGCTATCCATCCCTCGAAGACTACAGCCTTATCCGTCTTCTTGAAGATCGCACTTACCGCAGCCTTGTCCACCTGCACTTCGAGCATCGCCTCAAGGTTTTTGAGGTCAGAGTAGTGCGCATCCCTTATCTTACCGTATTCCTTCTCTATCTCCCCGAGCCTCTTCTTTATTACCTCCATGTCCTTGTTTATTTTTTTCTTCTCTTCTGCAGGCGTTCCGCTGAGATCGTCTATCCTGAAATCTATCTCCTTCATTTTGTATTCCGACTGGAGGAATTCCGCGCTTCCGCCTTTTCTATATACTGCAAGGACAAGGAACCTTCCGTTTGCAGGCTCATTTACCACAAATTCAATGCCATCAAGAGCCTCCTTCTTCTCTTTAATGCCATTCCTGAAGCTTGCCATGCTAGCCGCATTTGCAGTAAACGCGCGGAAATCCAGCACATTGCTTGAAAAGGATTTGCCAAACTTTATGTCAAGGCCTGAGAATGCTTCTACGACTTCGAGGGATGCGATAAGCGACAGCTTCTTGTCTTCCAGCGCCTTCTTTTCTTCGCTCAAATCATATATTCTTTCCAGTATCTTCTCCCGCTTAATATCCTTCATTAGCGGGTTGAATCTCGACATATCAAGGGCCTCTTCCTTCCGCCCCGCTTTCCCTTTTCTCTTGCCTATTATGGCAAGCGCGCCTGTTACCTTTATCAGCATATCAGACAGCTGGCTGTATTCAGGCATATACGTGTCGGGTGGAATGTCTGCCTTGCTTACTCTCAAGTCTATTATGGAGAGCTTGTGCAGCGATTCGGCCACATTCTTCTTGTCGCTGTCTAAGCAGATAACCCTGACTTTCTCCATCTCTTCGGTTCTGAACATCATCCCACTATCTCCTTTGCAAGCCTCTTTGCCATAATGCTTACTTTCGTGTCTGGCAGCCTCTGCCTTCTAACCTTCTCCGCTTTCGAATGCGCTTCCTTTAGTATGCGCGCATGCTCTTTTTCAAGGTCTGCAAGGGTCTTCTGTACTATCCCGTTGTATTCTGCATTCGCTTTCTCCTGCGCCTTGTTTATTATGTTCTTGGCCTTCTCCTCTGCCAAAGCGATTCTTTTCTTATGCTCCTCCTCCGCCTTTTTAAGTGATGCTGCCGCCTTTGACTCCGCCTCCTGCACCTCCTTTATCGACCGGATATCGGTATAAGCTTCTGCCTTGTCCTCCGTTCCTGCATGTGCTTTCTGCCCATTATCCACAATGCGCTTCACATGCGCTTTTTTCGGAGTGGAGCTGAAAAAGGAAAGCCATCCTTTTGATTTGCCCTGCTTTCCATTTTTGTCGTTCGCAGAATTTCCATTTTTGTCTTCATCAGGATCCCTGTTCTTTTCTATATAATCCTTAAGCTTATTTCTGGACATTTGTACACCTAATACCAATCAATTGTAGAATAATCCTTTTATTGCTTGTGGAATTGCCGTTTTATTATGTTATTGATCTGTACAATCTCGGATATACGCGTTGCATTTGTAGATTCTCATGGTTGCTTCATGAATGCAAGCTAAAACTGCACTCTATTTATTTTTATGCAGCCAATAAGAATAAGGGAATCGTTTAATAATAAGGGAATCATTCCATGCCTAGGAAAAGGGACAAAAAGGAGCTAATGCTGGAAGTGCTGAAGATACTTAGTGTCGACGGAAGGGCCAGCTCCAACGAAATTGCAAGAAAACTCAGCATACCTAAAACAACCGCATACAATCTTCTCAATGAAACGATAGAGAAATACGGGTTGAAGTTCGTTCCTGAGATAAACATAGAAGAATTGTGGAAGTACGAGTTCATGAAACTGGGCAGGAGAGCCTCAAAGAGCAGCGTGATGGAGAAAACCCTGGAGAGCATGCCCAGCATAGGCTTCGAAGAATATATGATATTCATAAAGTTCTTGAACAAGGTTCCGGGAGAAGAATTTATAAAAAATGCCATTGAATCTTCGTATATACCACAGTTTGTAGCAAGGCTTCACGGGGAATACGATCTGGTAATATATGCTGTCACTAGGAATTATTCAGAATTGGACAAATTTGCAATAATGCTAAGTGAAAAACTTGGTAAATATAATTTCACGTTTACCGCAAACAAGATAATAAGGACATTTGGTTTTTTCCCTCTTAGGCAAGAGATATTTGAGCAGTTAAATATCTTCGACAATTACAAGAAACTGCTTAGCGACCTCAATAAAAACGGAAGAAGGCCATTTAGTGAAATAGTAGCGAAGAAAGACAAAGAGCAATCGCAGATAACGTATATTTTCGACAGATTGCATAAATCAGGAATTTTGGAAAGAATAAGTTACTACGAAACGAAGCCCGCAAATGTAGTTAGCGGATTAGTACAGATGAAAATAACAAATAGTTCAAGCTTTGTAAATAAAAAAAATAATTGGTTAAAGAATATGGTAAGCAGTGGAAAAGATAATCATATTTATTATACGTTTATGTGTGATATTTTGAATCCTCATGGTGGATTAATATTTGTAAACTTCAATAATAGTGAGCAAATAGATAAATTTCTGGAAAACCTCTCTAAACATTTACCTAATGTAGATATAAATTATACTCCACTTACGAATATATTATTAGGGCATTTAGGAATAAGAAATTTTGATATGGTGCATTCGCAACAATATAAGATGTTAAAGTGAAAAAATTTTCTGTGCAAAACTTCTTCTTAACTTAAGTTCACCTTTGTAATCATCTTTTAATTTTGTATTGTTAGTTATTATTAATCTTGGGCACAACGTATCCTTACCGCCACCTGTAGCAACAAATACAACTTTTCTATCGGCTTTGCTGATTCGCATAAAATTCACTGCTACATATTTGGGCAATAATCTTTTAAATATATTGTACTAGTTCACAAAAAAATGAAATCCAATAACATTATTCGCTTTTAGCCATTCCAATTTCCGGCAAGTGCTCATTTACGCATGCTTATTGCCTTTGCCCTAGGGCTTTGTCTGGAGCATCGCTGCTTGGGCAGACATTCCTCAATACGCACCTGCGGCACTCCTTTCTGGGCTTGCATGCATCCCTGCCCAATGCTATGAACAGGTTTGATATCTTTCCCCAATCTTCCCTGTTTGCATTCTTCATAAGCCATTGCTCTATCTTTCTAGGATCCCTTCTCTTTCCTCCAGGTATATGGAGCCTTCCTGATACCCTAATGCAGTGCGTATCTATTGCTATCCCTTCATTTATTCCGAATCCCTCATTGAGTATTACGTTTCCCACTTTCCTGCCGACTCCCTGAAGGCTCATCAGGCTTTCCAAAGTATCCGGTATCTTGCCGTTGTACTCCCGGATTATCTTTTCCGCAGCCATCTTCAGGTGCTTTGCCTTTGTCTTGTAGTAGTTTATGCCGCCAAGGTCTCTTTTGAGCTCGTCCATCCTTGCATTTGCATAATCGGAGATGGTCTTGTACTTTCCGAATAGCTTTTTCGTTGTTTTGTTTACCTGCGGGTCGCTGCACTGCGGAGAGAGCAGTACTGCAACAAATAGCTCTGTAATATTCTTGTGTGCAAGCTGCGTATGGATGTTTCTCCCATATCTTCTTTGCAGAAGGGAAATGACTTCCTGTAAGCTATTTCGGTCCATACGTGAAAGTAGGAATACTACTTTTTTATATCTGTGCATTTATAATATTGTTTCGGTGATCCTGTGGAAAATTCTCCGTTTGACAGGCTTGAAGACGAGGTATTCAGGCAGATGCATGGAAGGCTGAACAAAATACAGGAGGAGGGGGAGAGGAAAAGATATGTTGAGCTTCTTATAAAAGGGATAAACCCATCTGCAACTAAAGAGGATATAAGCAGGATAGTAGAGGATACGCAGAAGTTCGAGCCCATAGAGAAGTACCTGCATGATAGCGACGTAGAGGATGTTATGATAAACAACACTTCAAGCATATTCGTTTACAAAACCTCGCTTGGCGCTACAATGAAAGTGCCAGAAACCATAAAGAGCAGGTCGGAGCTGGACAAGCTCGTGAACAAGCTCAAGCTTTACGCGTCCCCAGTGAAAGACGACAACATACTTGACGGCCACCTGCCAAACGGGTCCAGAGTGAACATAGTTGAGTCCCCCCTTGGAGCAGACATAACGATAAGGAACTTCAGGAGCAATGTGCTCAGCATAGTAGACCTAATAGACAACGGGATGCTTTCTTTCTCCCTTGCTGCGCGCTTTTGGCTGTATGTAGACGGCTTGAGAGTAAGGCCTGCAAATATAATGATAGGGGGAATGCCAGGAAGCGGGAAGACCACGCTTCTTAATGCGCTCTTCAGCTTTTTCAGGGAGGATCAGAGGGTCATAATCATTGAGGATACTTATGAATTGAACACGAGCATGCAGGACAATTCCGTAAGGCTCGAAACAAACGTAGATACTGACTTGAAGGACTTGGTTAAAAACTCGCTAAGGATGAGGCCAGACACAATAGTGGTTGGAGAAGTAAGGGGGGAGGAGGCCCGCGACATGATGACAACAATGAACATAGGGAAGATATGCATGTGCACGATACATGCAAGCACTGCAAAGGACGTAGTCTCCAGGCTTGAGCATGCACCCATGAATGTAGAGCCGGACATAATACCGCTCATAGACGCGATAATAATAGTATCTCAAGTAAGGGAAGCGGACAACACTATGAAGAGGATAATAACGCAGGTTGCAGAAGTCTCTGCGCTTGAGGGAAAGGTGATGCTTTCTGACTTATACTCATTCAACTACAAGACGCACAAGGGCTCTGACATAGCGCCAAGCATAACATTTAGGGAAATACTTTCCAGGATAAGCGGCCTCTCGCCAGTAGAGATAATCGCAGAGGAGCAAAGGAGGGCGCTTATATTGCAGAGGCTGAAGGAGCTTAACGTAAGGGATGTTATAGAGATAAACAAGTTCTGCAAGGCGTACTATGAAAATCCCGACAAGGCGCTCTCACTCATAGGCATGGAGCACCTCTCTTCAGGCGTAAGGTAAAGCTTGCCTTGTGCGAAGTGCATTCTAATCGCAAAGCGCATTCTAATTGCATATAGTATAGGGAATGCACATGCCTCTGGCCCTGCTATGGCATATCAAGGGATCAATAGGATAGATTTATCAAGGCAGGAACTCTTTTTTCTTTATTTTCTCCCGTATGTAATCACCAACGAAAGTGAGCCTTGGGCCCTGCAGCGCATCCTGCTCCAGCTTCTTCTTGGATTTCAGCATTCTTGTCAGCTCTTCAACCCATTCTTTGTGCCGCTTTATCCATTCATACCCCATCATCTCGCTTGCCCTCTTCAGGTCTACTTCGGTTGCATTTATAGTCATCTTGTTCAGGAAGTCGTATCTGTCAAGGTCAGACATTGTAACCCCTATGAACTTTGCCTCTGGCGTGGCTACGGAATCGCCTATGTACGCAAGGTTTATGCTTCCGGTCTTTATCGTCCAGTATATGTACCACCCCCATGCATCCGAATCCGTAAATACGTAAACAGGAATGCCCATATCGGCGAACTTCCTTATTATCCTCCTGGTTCCCCTTGATGCCTGCCCCTGAGGCGTGAGAACTATCGCATTCTCCTTCTTCCAGAAGTTGTCCTCGTTGAGCCTCTGCCACATTGCGTCCTTCTCCACCACAAGCACGTATTTCGCCTTCACGTCTACGAACTCTATGTCGTTGTCCACGTCGCTTGGTATCTGCCATCCGCTCCTTCCCATCTTGCTGCAGTCTATCTCGACTTTCTCGTTTCCGAAGGTGTCAAGCACCTTAAGCTGCCCGGCTAGGACTCCCTTCCTGTTTGCATTGAGATTGAAGTCTTCCCGCTTCAGGTTCAGCGCCACCTCCAGGTCTTCTATTATTGGATTTGACTCTGCCTGTTCATCGAACACGTTCTCGTCTATATCTTCCCCAAGGTTGAACTTTAGCTGGTAGAAGAGCCCCCTTATCGTTGTGTGCAGGTTCTCCTTCACGAACTTGTGGCACTTTGCTGCAACTGCTATGGTCTGCATGAATCTCTTAGACTGCGATATGTTCAGGAATGTACGCTCTTCCTCATTTCTTCCAAGGCGGAGATAGCCTTCCTTCTGGTCATACATTATATTTGACTTTGTTCTGGTGAGGGTCGTGAACTTAGGGCTCCTGCCTAATGATATCTCTTTCAGCTGCTCCTTCCCAAGGCCTTCAAGCTTGGCCTTCGGATTCGTTTTTTCCTCTTTCTTTGCTGCCATGCTTTCAGATTGCTGGCTATATATATAATACTTTTTCTGTTTTCTGGAAAGCACCCCAGCAATTAAACTGAGTTGTTTTATTGATATGCGGATGATTATCCCATGCCTTAGATGACGTTTGCAAAGCACAATTTGGAAACAGAAGATATTCTGATGGTTGTCGTTATCGCCGTTTGACGAATATTAAACGCCATGCTTTATATATAGGCATTAAATGGTGTATGATGTAATGGAATTTATGGAAAAGAAATTCAGGGAGATGAATAAAGACGAGAGATTAGAATACATAATAAGGAAGACAAATCTTTCTGAAGATAGCATTGATGTAATCAGACACGCTGTGGCTGCGGAAAAGACTATGGATACTGCAAACGATGCGCTTATGGGAGAGAACCATATATTTTTCTCAAAGCAGTCGATAGGGATAGCGCCAAAGATAATAGTAAATGGCATTGAAACTGTAGCTCCAATGCTCACCGAAGAGCCTTCAGTGATAGCTGCGGCTTCGCATGGCGCAAAGATGACAGAAAAGCACGGCGGCTTCAGGGTAACCAACAAGTTCAATAATCCCCATGTTACGATTGGCCAGATACAGCTTGTTGGAATAAAGGAGGAAGAAGCGGAAAGCGCAATGCAAAGGATCCTTGAGCATCAAGACGAGCTCATAGCATTGGCAAATAAGGCCTCGCCAAGCCTTGTGGCATCCGGAGGGGGAATTTTGGAGATCAATGCCAAAAAGAAGAACACAAGGACAGGAATACAGATAATAGTAGATTTCAGGGCGGATTGCAGAGATGCTATGGGAGCCAATGCAGTAAGCAAGATGGCAGAGGCAATGGCTCCGGAGATAGAAAGGATAACAAACGGGAATGCAGTGGGAAGAATATTGTCGAACCTTGCAGTGGATAGGGTGGTCATATGCGAGGCAGTATTCGACAAGGACATGCTTGCACTAAAGAAGCATATAAACGGAAAAGACATAGAGATAAGCGGGGAAGAGATGATTGACAGGATCGTTTCTTTGAGCGCATGGGCGGAAGCAGACCAGTTCCGCGCAACAACCCACAACAAGGGAATAATGAACGGGATAACTGCAGTCGCTATGGCGCTAGGGCAGGATACTAGGGCAATAGAGGCAGCTGCGCACTCTTATGCGGCATATGGAAGGGATTATAGCCCTTTGAGCTATTTCGAGAGAACGAAAGACGGCAATCTGTTCGGAAGGCTCGAGGTGCCCATACCAGTCGGCATAATCGGGGGCATTATAAAGACAAACAAGACAGTAAAGGCATGCGTGGAGATGACGAAGTGCAAAAGCCCGGCAGAGCTTGCTGCGCTCATAGCTGCCGTAGGCCTTGCGCAGAACGTATCCGCACTTAGGATGCTTGCAGGGGAGGGCATAACAAGCGGCCATCTCCCGCTTCATAACCTAATGCGGAAGAGCGCAGAAGAAAAGAGGTAAAGAAAATGGATATAACATTCGTTAAGATAGGAGGCAGCGTAATAACAGACATAGAAAAACCGAATTCTGCCAGAATAGATGTTATAGACAGGATACTTTCTGAAATAGCCAGGTCTAGAAGCTCGTCAAGGCTATTGATAGGACATGGCAGCGGCTCGTTCGCGCACGTGCCTGCGCATAAGTATAAGGTGAATCAGGGGCTTATAGACGGAAATAGCATGAAAGGGGCAGCAATAACGCAGAACGTTGCGGCAAGGCTGCATAGGATAATATTGGATAGATGCAACGAAAACGGAATAGAAGCGCTTTCATTCGCGCCCTCTTCTTCTGCAGTAAGCAATAAGGGCAGGATAGAAACTTGGAATATCGCCCCCATAATAGAAGCCATGAATCGCGGATTTCTGCCTGTGACATATGGAGATGTAGTCATGGATTCCAAGCAGGGAGTCGCAATAGCATCTACTGAAGAAGTGTTCCGCTATCTGGCAATGCACCTAATGCCAAAAAGAATAATAATAGGCACAGATGTCGATGGAGTGTATACTTCGGATCCCAAAAAGGATCCGGATGCAAAGCTTATAGAGGCAATAAATGAATCAAACATAGCACATATCATTAAAGAATCGGCAAGGGGATCTACGAAGATAGACGTAACAGGAGGAATGAAGGGAAAAGTATCTAACCTTTACAGCATCGCAATGGAGACCGGAGCTGAATGCTTTATAGTTAATGCAAACGTCACGGGCAACTTATACAAGGCCATATCGGGCAAGGAATGCAAAGGAACCAAGATATCCAAATAGCCCAAATAGCATTTCTGGTGATCAGTCAGAATTTTCTGATAGATAGCCCTTCGCTCCTTCTTTTGAAATTGTAGATTTTATAATCTCTACATGTTCGGGAATAATGGATTTTATTAGTTTATCCTCGTTATTCAGATTTGGTATGACAATTATTATTCCGCCTCCCCCTCCTCCGGAAATTTTTGCACCAAACGCATCAGATTTTTTTGCCAGATCCACAATCTTATCGATTTTTGGTGTAGATACGCCTAATACCTTAAGACATTCCTGATTTTCATACATTAGGATACCAACATCCTTGATGCTTCTTTTCTTAAGCATCTTTATTCCATTGTGTGATATTGAGTCTATGTCATTCATAATCTTAACTGCAGCTTCCGGATTATTTTTTACAAATTCGCCCACTATCTTAACCATCTCTAAAGTGTTTTTCTTAGGCCCTGTATCTATTATCAATGGGTTTATATCCATATCCAAATCTTCAACTTTTACGCCATTAGATGTGCTATAGCTGATATAACCTCCATAAAACGATGTAGTCACGTCTATGCCACCAGCCTTGGCGCTTGCATGGGATACTCTCTCTCCATCCCTTGCAATATCTATAATTTCCTCTTCTGCAATTTTTATGTTGCTGCATCTGATTAGGGAAACTGCAAACGCTGTAGAGCATGCCGCGCTACTAGCCATGCCGCGCTGCATAGGTATCTCGGATTTAAGCGTAATATGCAAACCTCCGAGTTCAACGCCCTTGCTTTGCAGCCGCGCAGCTATTGTTAGAAATGGCAAAAATACTTTTTTGTCATCGTTGTCCTTGATATATTTTTCCAACTGGGATTCTGAATAATCCTTATACATCTTCTTCAAATGCTTTGTGCTTATGGCATATTCTAGGCTTCTGCCATAGGAATCGGAGAAATCGCCGAGGCTAATAACAAAATTTCCGTTCCTATCAGTGCTTTCTCTTTTTACAACTGCTGTTGCATATTTTGCAATTGCGCATGCCACTGAAGTTTTTCCGTACAATACTGCATGTTCGCCAAACAATTTTATTACGCCAGGAGCCCTTGAAACGATTTCTTCTTGTCTTATGCTCTCATCTTCCCATATGCGATATCATATCTTCAGTTATCAGGGAATCCTTTTCTTCAAGCAATACCGGTCCTGTGCCTGCATGGGATTCTATTGTCCTCTGCACTCCACTTATGGAGGATAGCATTTCATTGACTTGTCCCCTGTAAGCCTCAGTAGTTATTATGTGGGCGTTTGGCCCTGCATCGAAAGTATATGCAGCTACTGTCTTGCCTTCTTTTTCATTCAATTCGTGCACTCCCTTTATTATGTCTATAGAGGTTCCTGTGAAGTATATGACAGGCGGCCATGTGTCGAGCATTGTTGCATGCATGTTGTTGCTGTCCCTCATTATTATCTCTCCCATCTTTTCGAAATTCTTGTTTCTTATCGCGTTCTCCAGTTCAACGTTGACTTTTTCCACATATGAAGGCCTTGACGGATAGAGTACGCTGGTTCTTATTGTCTGTGCATGCCCTGCGCTGGAAGAGATTTTTTTCTTTGACGAATCCACTATTGCTATTATATCCATTAGTTCAGGCCAGTGCTTTTCATCCTTCAATTGTACAGAATAAGAGTCGCTTCCGTCATTCTTTTCTCCAGTGTTCCATTTTACAAAGCCACCGTAAATGCTTCTGCACGCGCTTCCGCTTATCTGTCTTGCAATTATGGACATGTGTTTCAAGGACAGGTTTAGCTCCAGCGCATGCGAAACAGCGAAGATCAGT
>JAJYWY010000004.1 GCA_021791245.1 Microcaldota archaeon | reverse complement strand
TGATTGTTCTTGTGCTGATATTCCATACATACTATTACGCCTTTCTAATTTATATATCTATCCACCTATCAAATTCGCATTCATCCCCTAACTTAAGGTTAGGGGCTTTCTGCTATTCGTTCTGTAAAGTATTGCGCTAACAAAAGTGGCCGGCGGAAGCACGTGTCTGATGAAAATAGGCAAGTGGCAGGCATTGATTTAGGAATAAGCTAATATGTTGCACTTTCAGATAACACAATTCATCAGAACGCAAAGATAACAAAGCACCAGAGAAACCGATTAAGGCTTCTGCAACAGAATATCTCAAGAAAGAGAAAAGGCTCTCGCAATAGAAAGAAGGCGGTAATAAGATTCGCAAGATACTCGGAGCACATTGCAAGAATAAGGCAGGATTGCCTTCATAAACTTTCATGCAATCTTACCCACTCATATTCGTTAATCGCATACGAGGATTTAGAAATACCAAACATGGTGAAGAACCGAAGATATGCAAAGTCAATAAGCGAATCTTCTTGGGGAAACTTTACTCAAATGCTACAATACAAGGCTGAAAGTACTGGTTGCGTAGCGGTTACGGTAAACCCCCAATATACCACGATGACTTGCAGCAATTGCGGGAACATGCAAAGAATGTCAATATCGCAAAGGACATTCATCTGCGAGAAGTGCAATATGAGAAAGGACAGAGATATAAATGCAAGTGTAAATATACTCAAAAGAGCTTTGAACTCTGCGAGTTCAAATTTTGACAGCAAAACTGTCAAAGCTACCGAAGGACATTCGGGAAGTCAAGTCTGTGGAGACAATGTAAGACCTTCCGCAAGGAAGGCGGTTGCCGAAGAAGCAGGAACTATACAGGTGGCATCATGACGACCAATCATAGCCACCCTGGAAGCCCCCAACCTTCAGCTGGGAGAGGATGTCACATCGAAGCACAAACTTTATATCTTCAGTTACATAAGTATTTTACACATGGCCTTGGTAGTGTAATGGCAGCATGAAGGACTGTGGATCCTTAGGCCCGGGTCCGATTCCCGGCCTAGGCCCTTTTAGTTTGCTGTCCTTAAAGCATTTTATTTCTGTATTCCTCACCTATCCTGTCGAAGTCTATTATTCTGTTTTTCTTCGCGTCTTCGTCTCTGCATAAGAGAATTACTCTGCTTGGCATGTGCTCAGCAGTTTCTATATATCCAGTGAGATCAGCAAGTTTCCTTGCAAACTCCTTTGTCTCTTCATGCGTTGGCATGCTCCCCATCTCAAGCTCTCTTGCCGGATTCCTTGATCCGCCTACATATGAGAAGCCTTTAACCTCTACATACTTCGGGCTTGCCATCTTTATAAGGTTTGCATATCCCTCTGGATTGCACATGTTAAGATTTTTGACAAGAGTCATCCTGAGCACTGTCCTTGTCTTTAGCGTAGGGAGCATCTTTAGCGTCTTGTTGAATCTCAGCCAGGCATCTGCTATCTTAGGCCTCACAACGTTAACATATGTCCTCTCGTCAGGTGCCTGTAGAGATATATACAGCTGAGTTGGGAGCGGCTCCATCCTTTCTATCGCTTCTGGAAGGGTCCCATTAGACACCAGGAAAGTGCTTATCCCCTTTTTGTGGAACGCCTCTATAAGCCTTCCCATTTTCGGATAAAAAGTAGGTTCTCCAGTAAGGCTCAGGGCAACATGCTTAGGTTCATTGGCTTCTTTCCATCTTCTAAGCTTAAGTTCCGTATCCGCCCCGTGCTTGTACCCGCTTACTATCCTCCTCTGCTCCTTTATCATGTTATCTACTATGAATTCAGGATCGTCCCAGTTGTCTATTGCATTAAGCTCATTCCACTTGAAGCCCTCTTCTTCAGGGATCAGGCGCCAGCAGAACCTGCATGAGATGTCGCATCCGATTGCAGGAGTAGCTTGCACGCATTGCCAGCTCTTTATCCCATAAAAAGTGTACTTGTAGCACAGTGTCTTGCCTTTCAGCCCATTTGCAGTATATTCGCATATTTTTACTGCCGAATGTTTGCCAACGAAATGGTAGCCTTGCTTCTGCATCGTAGCTTTTAGTTCATCAGGCATCTGCATATAATCAGTTAAAGTATGTAGAACGAGAAGAATCGTATGAACTTCTTTATGAGTTTCGTGAAGGGATTCGTGTTCTTTTTTACATCGTTTATAAGTGCTTTGTACTTCTGCTTCTCCTCCGGCGAGAGCTTGCCTTCTTTTATCGTTTCCGTGCGCTTTCCGTCTACAGTCTGCACTTCCTTCTTGCTTATTATCTCTTTGCTAACAGTGCCGTACCATTCATCAAGAGTGCTTCCTTGCGTTTTTATCATCTTTAGTATATCCTTTGTTGTTATCTTCCTCCTCCTTCCAGTCTTATCCTCTTCTGCTGCAACAAGAAGCGCAGCCTTGTCTGTTGCTGCCTCTATGTCTGCCTGCGAAAACCCAATAGTTGCCCTTGCAAGCCTTGAATAGTTTATCCCTTTGGCAACTGGCATCTTCCTGGTATTGTACATTATTGCGTTCTTTCTTGTCACATAATCTGGAGGCGGTATGTATATGGCTTCTCCAAGCCTTCCACTTCTCTTCAGTGCTGCATCCATGTCCCATGGTATATTTGTGGCACCGATAACAAATATCCCTTCAGGGTTCTTCTGCACTCCGTCCATCTCCTGCAGGAACTGATTCACGGCCATTTTCATGAAGCTCTGTGAACCTCCGCTTTCTTCCCTCTTCCCTCCAAGCGAATCTATCTCGTCAAAGAAGATTATGCATGGTGCATTCTGCCTTGCCTGTTCAAATATGGCATGCATATTCTTTTCAGTGTTTCCAGCATACATATCTACTATCTGATTAACTTGGGCAACTATGAAGTTTGAGTTCGTTTCTCCTGCTATTGCTCTTACAAAATAAGTATTGTGTACAAAAAAGTCGTTTGCAACAAAATTGTGCGTGTCATCTACTGTGAGGTCATATACGAACTCGGGGGCATCAACATCTTTTATCTTTACTATCTCCTCGTATATTACACTATTTGCTGCTTCATTTTCTACATTGCCCAATGAATTATCCTCCTTTAGAAGGAAATCCGCTTTGCTGCCGAACATCCCTATTTCTTCTATAAAAGTGTCAATATTCATGCTTTCCTGTATTGTCAAATCCCATCTGTCTTCCAGCACTTTCCTTATATTTGATAGTATACCAAAACGGAGCAGAAGATGCTGAATCTGCCTTACTATCGTCTCTGAGCTATTTGAATAGCATATTGTCACATTCTTCTTTGGTTCATATAACTCTTTTCCTCCCTGGCTGTCTTCCAGCCGTCCGTTTACAGTAAAAAGCCTATTAAGGAATAATGCAACCAGCCTTTTCTGAAGCGTGAACACTGCCTGTGGAATCCTCTTCTCATAAGGGCTGGTAAACGGAAGGCCGTGAAAGGCGAGAAATTGTCGCATCGAGCGACTTTCCTGCATAAAAGAGGATGCAGATCTTCCTGACACTTGTAAGCTTGCAACATCTCCATTCTGTATTATTGTATTGATGTGCATATCATTGTCGAATTGCCTTGCCGCAGTAACGAAGTCCTCCAGCAATTCAGGATCAGGGTCTGTGAAATCAGGACTTTCATGTGCGAATCCATTTTCAGCTATGGAATATGCGAGAAGCTTTACTTCAGATTCCTTCATTATCATGTTTCCGAAGACTGGGATGTGCTTCGGCACGCCTATATAACTCCCTTCTTTAAGAGTTATTGCATCTTTCCACCCTTCTTTTGTAAGGAAAGGGTGCTCCGGCGTGCATTCTACGGTTCTTCCCGATTTTGTTGTTATCCTCAATAATGGCTTGCCATCAAGTTTCCACCATCCACTGACCTTGCGCACAGCAAGCTCGTGTTTTTCAGTCAATGTAAGTATATAAGGTTCTTTATCATCTACAACTTTTTTTATCGTAGAGCATCTTCCGTCTGGAAGCAGTACCTGTGAATCCGGTGCAAGGCATTTTCCGCAACCAGGAGGGCCATAGAACAGGACACCCATTCCTAGCTTCTTTCCATATGCACGCAAGAGCTCAGGCTTCTTTATTGCGAGCACTATATTCTCATAGATGAGCTTCTTCTCCTTTCTCATTCCTACTACATCATTGAAGGTCATGTTTGAATTGAACCATTGAACCTGCTTGAGCTGTCCTTCTTGCACTACAGTCTCGCTTCCAACAGATTTTGCGCCTGATGCTCCTGCCCCGCCTGTGCCCCCTGAAATTGCACTGCCCGAACCTGCTGCACTCCCCGATGATATTTTCATTTTTAGCTGTTCTATCCTAATCTTTGCCTGTTCATAATTTGGATTCTTTTTCAATGATTCTTCATACCACTCCTTTGCTCCCTGAAGGTCGTTCTGATATTCATGTATTATCCCGAGCACATAGGGTGCATCGTAGCTGTTAGGCTCCGCCCGCATTACTAAATCTACGTCCCTCTTTGCCTCATCATACTTGCTAAGTATGGCATATGCTAGAGCCCTGTTGAAATAAGCGCTGGAATAAGAAGAATCCTCCTCTATTGCCTTAGTATATAAAGCAATCGCATCCTCAAACTTATTCTCTTCAAAGACCTTATTTGCTTTGTCATAGTATTCCTTTGCAACCGGGTTGCTCGTGTCTTTTCTATCTGAAGGTTCTGCCGTTATCCCACCGTTATTAAGTATCTTCTAATTTGTCCAACAAGTTATTTAATGCTTTATCAACTTCTGTTATATATTTATTTTCTCTCGGCACATTTATGAAAACACATTTCTTGAAGCTCCTTGCGAGGCTGATTGCATTTTCGTGCAGCTTCTTAAGCTGCATGTCCTTAACCTTGAATATGCCATTAAGTTGTGATACTATAAGCCTGCTATCGGATCTAAGTTCTATCTCGCTCTCTGGGCCAAAAACATTTGCTGCTGTGAGCGCCATTATTACTGCATAATATTCTGCAAAATTATTCGTTTTTATCCCGTTGTATGATTCCCTTGCGTCAAGAAGCGTATGGCTCTTATTGAAGATCGCATATCCTGATGCGCTCTTTCCTGGATTTCCCCTTGATGCCCCGTCCGTGTATATATATAGTTCCATATTCTACTATTTCTAATTTGCAATAAAAGTATAAAACTGCTGTCTTTGAAGTAAACAGTTTTAAGCGTTCTTTAACAAAATAAGATTATGTCCAGAGCAGTTATCGGGCTTGATTTTGATGGCACCATAGCTGAGACTATACCACTTGTGATAGATCTTCTGAACAAAAGATATAATAGAAACGTGTCGATTTTGGACATCAAGAGATACTGGTTCAACGACTTCTTTGATCTTACCCATGAAGAACTGAGCGAAGTATTCGCAGAGATATTAGTTAAAAATGAAAATGTAGAGCTTGTTGACCCAAGGATACCATATATACTAAACAAATTCAGAAACTTTGCGGATATTTATCTTGTCACCGCAAGCGTCGCAAGAGTCGAGTACCTTAAAAAATGGCTTGAAGATAAAAAAATAAGGATAGACGGGATAGAGAACATTGTAAACAAAACAGAGTTCATCAAGGGTGATGTGTTCATAGATGACAGCCCGCACAACGCACATGATATTGCTGCAAGCGGAAAGAAAGTAATACTCCTTACAAAACATCATTACGTTTATGGCAACGAAATAGAGCATAAAAACATAATAAAAGCGAGCAGCTGGGAAGAAATAGAAAAGATAGTGCCTAAGCTCTTCGGCGTAGAATGAGCAAATTGATACCCTGAATATTGCAACAGAGAGAGGATACGCATCAGACGAAGTTGCGGTTCAACTGATTCGCGGAGTGAGATACCCCCGACTTGTCAGGGAGGAACCTCTCGTGCTATGGATTTATAAGGGGTTTGCCCTTTATTTCATATGTGTTTTTCATGCCAATCCCCATTAAGAACAAGTTGCAGATTGCAGAGTTGTGCATAAAACCACAACAGGGGGCAGGTGTAGATTATGAGCTGTTGCGTGCACTCAGAGGGTTCAAGGGCAGAGAAAAAGCGCTAAGGATAATAAGAGATGAAGATAAAGGAAATGCGCTCGTATTTTATAAAAGCGATGACGGAAGCTGGATATCTGATAGCGTTTGCATACCTGAAAGCACAGCCATTGGAAAATGTTCAATAATAATGCCAAGAGCCATAATAAGCGGAAATGCAAGAATTGGAGATTTTGCAGTGCTTTGTCCAAACTCCGTGGTGTCTGATGGCGCAGAAATTTCATATGGTGCAGTCATAGGGGAAATGGCATATGTGGAGAAGGGGGCGGTTGTGTCAAAGTTCGCTAATGTGCCAAAGATGGCGTATGTGCTCGGAGACAAAATAATGCCCAAAGCAAGTCGGGGTACAGTATGCATAGACTTCGACGGCACCATAGCAGATACAATTCCGAAAGTGCTGCAGATGCTAAATAATCGATATGGCAAGAATATTTCCATATCCGATATAAAGCAGTACTATTCGTTAAACGCGTTTTACGGAATAACACAAACGGAGTTAAATCATGCTTTTGCGGAATTGCTGATTGAAAATTGGAATGTTGGTCTTGTTGATGCGAGCATACCTGCGATAATAAGGAAATTCAACTGTTTTTTCGACACATACATCATAACTGCCAGTGTAGCGCCTGTATGTTACATAGAGAAATGGATAAAGGACAAGTGGGTCGATATAAAAAGCATAGTGCGGCTTGATAAGAAGGAGGAGTTCGCGAACGGCGACGTGTTCATAGATGATGGTCCTCACGTTGTGCATTCCATCGCAATATCCGGAAAGAAAGCAATCCTGCTAAAAAAACCATATTACGAATATGACAATGAGATAGAGCATGAGAACATAGTGCATGCAAGCGACTGGAAGAGCATTGAAGGCGAGGTCTTCAAGCTTCTTGGAAATGCAAAGTGAAGAATGCGCAAGCAAGGTACGCGAATTAAGGGCAAACGATAATGCGGGAAGTTTTTATGTACAACCCAGAATCTTCTGAAAATGAGCGTAAGCTACAATATGACAATCATATAGAAATAAGCGACAATTTCAGGCGTGCGCTACGCATTATGGAGAATACCAGCAAGAGCGTATTTATAACTGGAAGAGCAGGCACTGGAAAGTCTACGCTTCTCGAGTATTTTCGCTCAATTACTAGAAAGAGCATAGCCGTACTTGCACCTACTGGCGTGGCGGCATTGAACGTAAAAGGCCAGACCATACACTCATTCTTCAGATTCAGGCCAGACATAACTCCGGACACAGTGCAAAAGCTGCAGTACAAGGGGCAGAAGGCAGTATATGTGAATCTTGATACGATATTGATAGATGAAATATCGATGGTTAGGGCAGACTTGCTGGATTGCATAGACATATTCATGCGGATCAATGGCAGGGATTCCACGATGCCGTTCGGAGGGGTGCAGATAGTGTTTGTAGGAGATATGTACCAGCTTCCTCCCGTAGTGGCAGGTCACGAATCTGAGATGTTCAGTAAAAAGTATAAGAGCCAGTATTTCTTCGACTCCGATTCGTTTAAGCGAATAGAAGTGGAGTTCGTACAGCTTGAGGGCTATTACCGGCAAAAAGATTCCGGATTCATAAATTTGCTGAATTCGATAAGGAACAATACCGCTACGGATTCGGACATTGAAGCCCTGAATTCTAGATACAATCCTGCATTCAACCCTAATGACTCTGAAAAGTACATAACCCTCACAACTACGAATAGGCTTGCAGACGAAATAAACAATGCGCATATGCAGAGGCTACAATCCCCTCCATATACGTTTGTTGCAAAGCTGGACGGATTCAATAGGGATGTGCTTCCAGCAGACGAAGAGCTTACGCTAAAAGTGGGGGCGCAAGTGATGCTGCTAAATAATGACAAACAGGGCAGATGGGTCAATGGAAGCATTGGGGTGGTTACCGAAATAAATCCCCAATCAAACATGAATAAATCGATAATGGTCATGCTTACTGACGGCGCACTCGTCGATGTTGAGCCTTATAAGTGGGAGCTTTTCAAATTTTCTTATGATCCAAACGCAGCAAAACTGGTCTCAAAATCAATTGGCAGTTTCATCCAATACCCTCTTATGCCTGCATGGGCAGTTACGATACATAAGAGCCAGGGAAAAACATTCGATAAGGTGGTGATAGACATAGGCAATGGGACTTTTGCGCACGGACAGCTTTACGTTGCGCTAAGCAGATGCAAGACGCTTGACGGGATAGTGCTTAAGAAGAGACTGGAGAAGAAGCACATAATAATGGACAACAAGGTTACTGAGTTCCTTGCCAAATATAAGATTGCCAACGGATGAACACGCTAAATATTAGGGCATCCTGAAACCTTTTTGGGAAATAAAGCAATAGCGAATCTATGTTGCACGATAACCTTATATAAGTTTAATAGACAAGGTTGTGCGATTAACATGCCTTCGAAAAATGAGCTTCTGAAGAAGAAGCTAGAACTGCTAAAGAAGACTACGGAGATAGATGCAACCGTGGAAAGGGGGGATATAGAAGAACAGGCTATGTCCAACAGCTCAGTTGACTTGCATCCCGCGGAGGAATATCATACGTACGACCTTCTGGATGGTGCTTTAATGGACGAGAAAAAGCAGGCTGCATCAGAAAGAAAGCAATCAAGGCCTGCAAAGAGCGCAATAAAACATCCCACGGCTGAGATAAAAAAGCCATTGCCTGCAAAGAGGGCAAAGCAGAGAAAAGCAATAAAGAAAGCAAAGGCTAAGAGAAAGTATTGAAGTAATCTGCATTTTCATAAAACCGTGCTAGCTGTATCTAGACTAGCTGCATTTAGATAAGCTCCGGCTTCCTGTTTTCGCTGCTATCCTCCGCAGATTTGCCTATGCCAAGCGTCACTCCATTAGCACCCCGTTTTATTATTATGTCGAGGTTGTTGCTGCCCAGCATATTCCTTAATTCCTCATAAGTGAATGCACCTATGCTGTTCTGCTGCCTTCTTTTCATTATCTCCGCGTGTTTCTGTATAAGATCTTCCTTTGACGTCTTTTTATAGGACAATTTTAGCATCTGCTTCTCCCCTTCATAGCTTTTCATTCCAAATTCCATGGTGTTATTTTCTCCTTGATAAACAAAGTTTTGCACAGCATCGAATTCATCTACTACCTTATTTACCATATGGCTTACAGCGGAGCTCTCTCCAGCAACTACGAAATCTTCGTTGCCCAGAAAACCCACGAATCCACTTCCATTTTCATCCTTTACGGAGTCCTGAAGCAACTGTGATATAAGCCTTAATATTGTAAATGTCTGTTCCTGTCCGTACTTTCTGGCAAAGCTGCCTATCCCCTCTATTGTGAGCCTGCCTATCTCGTAGGTGTTGCCAGACGTTACTGATTTTTCTACCTCTTCAGATATCTTGTCCTCATTTGGAAGGTCTACAAGAGGATCGAATCTCTTGCCTTTCTTCTTTAGGAATATTGTAACTAGGCTTCTCAACTCGTCTGGATCAAAAGGCTTCTTTATATAGTAATCAGCGCCATACTTTATTCCTTTAAATCTGCTTGACGTAGCCTCCATTGCGCTTATTATTATGACTATCGTCTTCTTCATATTCGAACTCCCTTTTATATGCTGGCAGATGGTAAGCCCATCCACGCCTGGGAGCATTAAGTCAAGTATCACCAGATCCGGCACATTTTCGTTTATATGCTTTATCGCTTCTTTCCCGTCGTATATCTGCGTTATATCAAATCCTTTCCCTATGGAGAGCGCCATGAGCTTGTTTATATTCCTATCATCTTCTACTATCAATATCTTCCTGAGCTGAGGTTCTTGCTGCAGAACGTAATATGTCATTATCCCTCCACTGCTCCTTGCAGCTATCAGATTGTCGTTTTTCAGTTTGTCGAGTTCTGATTTCAGGTTTGCTTCGCTCACACCCCTGGAGAACATTATATCCGCAAGCTCACTGTATGTTATTTGCTGCCTGTCATTTATCATATATAAAAGGTCTGATCTAAGTTCCGAGTCTACCATATGGCCACCTTTATTATACAATATGAAAAATTTAAAAGCAGATTAAGACATTTTTTTTACCTGCATATAACTGGCATCCTTCCACGAATAAATCAATGGGGTTCCTCTTGCACTTCGCTTCGGTCTTTATCATCCTCATATGTTGCCATCGGAGCGGGTTTTGGAACCATTTTATTGGGTTCAAGGCTGCAGAGCATCCTTGCGTTGCCTCTCTGGGGCATCAGTGCTTCTCTTGCATGCATCGCTGTCTGCATGCAATCTGGATATGCTATTGTTCCGCACCTTTTGGATGGATGCGGGAACATTCCATGCTGTGGATTTTGTGCCATGGGCGTTAACCTGACGAATCCTGCGCTCAATCCTGGATACTATTTTTAGAGATTATTTCAGACATATGCAGGGGACGTTGATGGTGTTATGAATAAAAGGCTTTAAAACCCATTCATCCCACCTTTAAAATAGATTGGCTTTCTGCCATGTATTTTTGTAAAATACACTTATTTTTTAAATATTGGTGTTGCATACTAATTGTTTATATGCATAATCAAAGACATAAAAATAGTCACAAGCTCCTCTACTTAATGGTAATAATACTTCTAGTAGCAATTGCCTCGTTCTATACAATAACGTCAAGCAACATTACAACCCAGATAAATGCGCAACAGAAGGTATCGCTTCATAAGTCCGGCGCCCTATATTTTCTGCTTCCAGGGAACCCTAATACATACGTTGCATATCTTTCGAATACATCACAGTCAAGCGCTGTTCTATACGTAACAAAATCACCGATACTCACTAGTCCAATAGAAGTAATCAGCCTGCCGCAAGGTGCATCTTCCAATGTTAGCACTTCGCTTTCGTCCTCTGCGGATATGGAAATAACACTGTTAAGCAGCAATTTGTCAGGTGCATTATTCTACTTTACCCCGATACCGAAATACCTAAATATAAAAGCATCGAATATAGCCAGGTTAATAGATGTAAATGGAAGCGTGCAACAGTATTCCTCATATGCTACAACAACAATAATACCTAGCCAATCAAATTCATCGGCAAAAGTGCAATCAACTACACTATCAACTACTGTCCTTTCTAGCACAACAGTGTCTCAATATCCCGTGTCATCAATCTTCTCCGTACTGAATTTAACCCCTATAGGCAAGCTCATGAATGATTATTCATCAATCTATGCACAGACCAAATCTTGTACTCCAGCGCTTTATAATGCCACATATAATCAATACGTCCATACTATGCCTACTGGGCTTTCGTCTTATGCAAACATATCCCAGGATACCCCTACCGGATTCACTACATCTATAGCGCAGGTAGCCGTTAACGTGTATAATGTATCTTATGTTCCAGTGGTCTCAAGTTCTGCACCAAGCATGTTCAAAGACGCATATGTGACCGCCGAAGTGAACATTTCATCATTCTCTGTGTCAGCATACGCATTCAAAGGAATATGGACAGGACTCAACTATACATCTGCGTATAATGCGTATTCATTTGAGGCGTCGATAGGAAACGACTGCAATGCATACATTCCCTACACTCCTTGATAACATAATCAAAATATGGGAAGTTGTTTTGTAAACTATACATCAAGCAGTCAAACGAAGATGCAAATTATGCCAGGCATAATGAAAATATGCTTCTAATTTTCACTGCAACAATGCTGTGGAGCATAGATTGTAATGCCATGGCATGGAGCACATAATGCGTATAATTGGATGCAGACAGCACATTATGCCAATGATTAAAGTTGCCTCTCTAGATATTGGTCCAATGAATATATTCATGCCTGTGGTTCTATAATCTTTTCATCTTCCTTGCTATCATCTCTGTGCTTTTTTATTTTCTTTGTGCCTGCTATCGGTAATGTGAACCAGAACGTGCTGCCTTTTCCCAGCTCCGATTCAAGTCCCACCCTGCCTCCGTGCAACTTGACAATTTCATTGACGATCGAAAGGCCTAGTCCAGTGCCAGAACCCTCCTGCATCGTTAATCTGTCCCTTTGAACCTGATAGAATTTCTTGAATATTTTTTTCCGGTCTTCTGCGCTTATGCCTATTCCTGTATCTTTGACCTCTATATTAACGTATTTTGCCGCCTTGGCTTTCTTATATATGTTTACCCCTATACTTCCCTTTTCTGTGAACTTTATTGCATTGCCTATCAGATTTACAAAGATTTGGATAAGTCTGTTTGGGTCTGCAGTTATCGTAGGAACCCCGTATTCTACGTTCCACGAGAATTCAACGCCTTTTGGCATTGACTCCTTGAGCGCCTTTATGCTGGGATTCTCGCCCAATTGTACCAAGTCAACGCCCTGCAAATCAAGTTTTATTTTTCCTGAAGAGAGCTTTGCCACATCCAGTATCTCCTGCACAAGTTTGGTGAACCTCTCCGATTCGTCTATTATTATTTTGACGTAATTCTTCTGTTCATCATTAAGCGTACCAAATTCGCCCTCATATAGGAGTTTTGCGAACCCCCTTATATTAGTTATTGGCGTCTTAAGATCGTGTGATATGTTATATATAAACTGGGTTTTCAGGTCGCTCTCGCTTTTCAGCTTCTCTATCTCCTTCTCGACATGTTCAAGATTCTCGGAAAGCAGTTCGTTGCTCTCCTTTGTAGCCAATTCCCTTGCGCTTATGAGGAAGCCGTTCATGTTCACGTCCTGGCCTATTATGCTGTTTATGCTTAAGTCGCACGGCAACTTTGTATTCCCTCTCTTGCAAAGCATATTTACCTTTATCCTATTGGCGAGCTTGCCATGCTTTGCGTTTATCATCCCCTCTTCAAGCAAGGACTGATCCCTGCTTTCATAGCATATTACATTTATGTGCTTGCCGAGTAATTCAGCTATCCTGAATCCTAATATATCCTCGGTGCTGTAATTTGCGCTCTTTATATATCCCATGCTGTCTATTGCTATTATTATGTCTCCTGAAAGGTTGATTACATTGTCAAAATTTGCCCGTATGTTGTCAAGGAGTATTTTTTCCTTGTTGTAATTAACTATGCATGGCACTAAGCCATTGCCATTCTTGTATATAGTTATCTCTGCGTCAAGCAAAACGTTGTTCCCTACATTAAGTACTGCTTTTGAAACCAATATTTCATCGTTCTTCGCATCTGCCACCATCTGATATATGTGATTTTCCTTGATTGTGAGGAAATCCTCTATATCTAGACCTATGATATTTTCTTTTGTGAGGTTTATTGCATTTGTGTAATTGTCGCTTATCCATAATATCCTGCCCTTTTCGTCCAGTGCAAGCAATATCTCTCCCTTTGCATACCTAAGCATATTGAGCATGGCTTCTGAAAATGCAGCATTTTGTATGCCCGAAGTGTTTCCTGCCATTCAAGTACCTTGCAGAATATCTACGAAAAAGGCTAAAAGAATATTCTGAGAAAGTGTTTGCATGAAGGAAAAGATGCTTTTCTGGGGGATATATTCTCTAGATGGAAAGATAGCAACGCAGAATCTTGTTCCGGGAAATAAGGTATACGGGGAAAAACTGATTGATTTTAATGGCAAGGAATACAGGCTCTGGGATCCTTATAGGAGCAAACTGTGTGCGGCTATACTTAAAGGGCTTAAAACAGTCGAAATAAAGAAAAACTCCAAAGTTTTATATATCGGAGCCGCGACAGGCACTACGGCAAGCCATGTCAGCGACATAGTGGGAGAGAAGGGAGAGGTATACTGTGTTGAGATATCTGAGAGAAATTTCAGGGAGCTTATGAAACAATGCGAAACCAGGCATAATATGCTTCCAATGCTCCAGGATGCCCGTAACGTTGACATAATAGGTGGTGAGACAGGGATCGTTGATGTCATATACCAGGACGTTTCTACGAGGGATCAGGCTGCCATACTCGTATCAAATGCAAAACTCCTAAAGACGAATGGGTTTGCATATGTAGCGATAAAATCACAGAGCATAAGTGTAGCCAAAAAGCCATCCGAAGTTTATGCAGAATTCTTAAAAGAGATCTCTCCGGCATTTGAAGTGATTGAAAAGATAGATATAGCACCTTTCGACCTTATGCATCTATTCGTAGTGCTAAAAAAGAAATAATTTAAATGTGTAAGCCATACTCTAATCATGAATCTTTCGCAATATTTACATATGCTTTCTGCAAGTTCCACAAATCCATATAGATGCGCATATTGCGGCAACATGGTGCATGCGCTGTCCAATGGCTCATTCTGCAATTATTGCGAGATGCCGCGGAAGGAAATAGAAACGATTCTCAAGGAGCAGCATGACCTCCTATCTGCTAAAATAGAGTTTCTTGGAGAGTACAAATATGAAAAGGCGTCTAAGAAAGTTGATGAGATTGCGCAAAAATACCCTTCTCCTGGAGTGCTTTACGCTTCGGCTATCTTCTATTCCGAATATTCAAATTATATGTTCAGGGGCGTTGATTACAATGGCAAAGGATATATGTACGAAAATTCCCAGAAGAGGGAACAGTCATGGATACTCCACGCAAAGTCAAGGGGGTTAATGCATTCTTGCATAAAGATGTGTAATGACGAGCTAAAATCAGGATATACTGATTTTACCGCATATGTTAAGCTGCTCTCAAGTGCCAGAATAAAAGATATTGTTGCTGCAAATGAAGCCTTCTCCATGCTCTCTAAGTCGGACGCGAAAGGACAAATTCAGATATACTCTGCAATGGTATACTATACGCTGGTCAAAAACAGGAAGGAAGCGAGCATCAACATTTCGGCCATGGCAAACTCTGACATAAATTTTGCATACTACGCCTCTGAGATATACATATATGGTAAGGACAATGCGTCTGCCAAAAAAATACTTTCATCATTTCTTAATAATTCAAAAATGCCGCATGCATCAGAGCTGTTAGCCAAAGTAGACGATGCAATGGAAGCCTCGAAAGTATGATCATCCCTTGGCAACTCCCAATGGGACATTTCTCGATATTATCTTAGAGATATTTGCGGCTTCTACTACTCTGACTACTTCATCAATGTCCTTGTAAGCCCACTCTGCCTCCTCACTGACAAGCTTCCTCGACCTTACCCGTATCTCTATTTTTTTGTTTCCCATGGAATTGAAGGTCTTCGAAGCCGGTATATCGCGTATTGCCTGGTGCCTTGACATTACCCTGCCTGCACCATGGCATGAGGAACCGAATGTTTCCTTCATAGATCCTTCAGCTCCACAGAGGATGTAGCTTGCAGTGCCCATGCTCCCTGGTATCAGGACCGGCTGCCCTACTCCGCGATAATGTTTTGGTATTTCATTTCTACCTTTTGGGAATGCCCTTGTCGCGCCTTTCCTGTGAACGCAAACATTTGCTTTCTTTCCTCCGATAACATGTTCTTCCCACTTTGCTATGTTGTGCGCTAGATCATACAGTATTTCCATTCCAAGTGCATCCGAGCTTTTTGCGAATACTTCTTCAAAGCTCTTCCTTATGGAGTTAGTTATTATCTGCCTATTTGTAAATGCATAGTTTATCGCACATTTCATTGCCTTTGTATAATCCTCTCCCTCTTTACTGTGTATGGGTGCATAGCTCAATTCTGGATCAACAATCTTTATATTGTTCTTGCTTTGGTATTCAGATAGTATCCTCAAGTAATCGCTGCATACCTGATGGCCATATCCTCTTGAACCGGTGTGGACCATTACCACTATCTGGCCTTCATATAAACCATAAGCTTTTGCAATATCCAAATTGAAAATTTTCTCAACTTTCTGCACTTCTAGAAAATGGTTTCCTGCACCGAGAGTTCCTACCTGCTCCTGTCCCCTTGATTTAGCCATACTGCTTACCTTATTGAAATCCGCCCCTTCTATTCTGCCGTTTTCTTCTATGTTTTCTAAGTCATTGCTGTATCCGAAACCTTTCCCTACTATATACTCAAGGCCTTCTTCAGATATCCTCCTGAGGTCATTCTGGGTAAGCCCCGCTTTAAGTTTGCTTCCTACTCCGCTAGGCACATTTTTGAAGAGTGCGTCCATGAGCTGATTTAGCTTTGGCTTTATCTCTTCCTCAGAAAGGTTTGTTTTTATTAGCCTTACTCCGCAGTTAATGTCAAAGCCTACACACCCAGGGGATATAATCCCATTATCCGCATCGAATGCCATTACTCCGCCTATCGGAAATCCATATCCTTCATGGCCGTCTGGCATTACCATTACATTTCCCACAAGGCTTGGAAGCGTGGTCGCGTTTGACGCCTGGATTAGCGTATGGTCCTTTTTCATTATATCAAACAGCTTGTCAGATGCATATACTATCACGTCCGTGTTCATGCCCTTTGTGCTGTCTTTATCTATGCGAAACCTGATATCGTCTATCTTTTCCGTTTCCATAATCAAGACCAAATGATGAATAATTAATGCAGCAACAAGATATAAAATATATGGACTGTGCTTTCCGAAATCAAATTAAGCGGAGCTGCAAGTTACTGATAAGTAAATTCGCATTTATCAGAGGGGACATAAAGCCAGCACAGCCTATCGATGACAAGGCGCCACTATCTCCATTATACATAAAGACAAACATAAACTACGCTCTATCTCATTGTTTTGTGCATGACAAATGTAGCACTCTCCGATACCTATATATACAGGTTCAGCGTTATTGGTAGTGGGACGAGATATTTTTATAATGTAAAGGCTATAATTATCATCTGCAGGGGTGGCGGAGCTTGGTCAAACGCGACAGACTCAAGATCTGTTGGCTTAGGTCTGCGGGAGTTCAAAACTAGTGAACTAATCTCTCCCCCTGCATATGAGGTTGATTTCATGCCAAAAACAAAAAAACCGCAAAAAAAGCATAGTTGGGAAAGCGTAAATTCGAAGCAAAAGAAAAATGCCCTACAAAAGAATAAGAGAATTGGTAAAAATATCGATACGATGCTTAAGCAAAAAACCCCGAAGCTCATATTTAAGATGAAAAAATCTCAAGTAAAGAAGAGTGTGCTATATAACATGCCCCATTATCCTCAGACAGAAGACTTTACTAGTTCTGCGGCATGCGTGATGATGATACTAAGGCATTTGAATTCCTCCTTTAAGCTGTCAAAGACCTCTGAATTTGAGATCTGGCAGGAAGCTGTTAATGGAAGCATACTATATGGATCAAAATACGGGGTTGCATATTCCCTTGCAAAAAGAGGCGCGGAAGTAGGAATAATAAGCAACGTTAAGGATGAGGGATATGAACGTAGGCTTGCAGTATATGAGAATGTGAATCTAGATACGCTTACAGCTTCTTTCAACGAGATAAAACAGAAAGCGGAACAGCTTAACGTTGGTGAGGAATACGGCATAGTAAACCTTAATATTATAAAGAAAGCATTGTCATCCAAAAATATACCAATATTGCTGATAGATGCAAAGATAATAAATCCTTACCTTGAATCTTCTCCGCATTGGGTTGTTGTCAATGGATACGACAAGGACAATTTCTATATAAGTGACCCGTATTCGGATAGCACCGTAACCATAGATTCGGAAGTATTCAAGTCTGCAATAGGCTTTGATAACAACATGCACATGATACTTGTGAACGCAGGCAAGAAGAAATAACCCATGGAAAAATATGTAATAGCAATAGGCGGAAATGCGCTTGCTGAATGGGAATCTTCCCTTGATAATATATCCGAAGCATTATTTTCCTTAAGCAAAAAGGCGCAGATACTCATAACGCATGGAAACGGCCCCCAGGCGGGGGAGCTGTCGATCCATGAGAAGAAGTCTCTTGCACTTATAACAAAAGAAACACAAGATACAATAGGGTTAAGAATAAAGAATAGCATAGAGAAGGTCTTTCATTCCAAAGGGGAAAGCGTGCATGTAGACATCTTGCATACCGAAGTCCTTGTTGACCGGAAAGATAAGGCATTCAGCAATCCATCAAAACCTGTAGGCAAATTTTATAAGTCCAACGTATTCCTCAGGCACAAGGGCTACCAATTCAAAAAATTCGAAGAAGGTTTCAGGAGGATAGTGCCTTCCCCCATTCCAAAAAAATTGCTCGATGGAAACGGGATTACCGTACGCCTTTCAATGGGCAATATAGTAATAGCTGGAGGTGGGGGAGGCATACCAATAGTATACGAAGCAGGCAGGAAAAGATTTGCAGACTGCATAGTGGACAAGGACTATACTACTGCTGTGCTTGCGGATTTTATCAATGCAGACAAGATGGTAATATTGACAAACGTTAATGGTGTATATATAAGCCTAGGAAAAAATAAGGCACTAAAAAGAATCATGGATATAACAAAAGCAGAAGAATATATGGCTTCTGGCGAATTTGGGGAAGGGAGCATGTATCCCAAGGTAAAGTCATGCGTTGAGTTTGTGAAAAAAAGAAAGGGAAGGATGGCGGCTATAGGCAGCATTTCAAGGGCAAAAGATACAATAGATATGAAAGGGTGCACTGTGATAAAGAACTAGGCCCAGAATGCAAATTATGTATTGATTTGTAATTTTGTAAGCATGATGTTAATCGTTACTCATCCATGCATGATATATAATTCCATTGATGCAAATACACCAAGCACATGAAAAAATTCAATTTCCTGATAAGAGATCTGACTTTCATCTTTTTGCATTTCTGTTTGTGCATGCGCGTACTGCAGATATCACCTGTTCCACAGATGCATCTGTTTTTATAGAAGACGAATCAAAGTTTGTTCTGCTTGCTTTATGCTTTTTGCTAAGCTTCTTTATTACATCCGACACTTTTACGGAACCCGTTTTAAGGTATTTTGTCACCTTAGGTATCTGATAGAAGAAAGGCACGTCTATCTCGTCCGATATCTTTTCTACAAGCCCTATTGATATATTGTCAAGCATCTCTTTTTCTCTAAGTATATCATCAACTGTTTTCTTGTCTTGAAGTTTTCCCAACCACATGGGCCCATATCTCTCAAGTTTTCTTCCGCAATTGCTGCATTCATTCCTTATCCCCTCAATTCCCTTTGCAAATTCAAATCCATGGCAATTTATACAGAACCCAGCTATACCTATACTCTTCACCGAATCTATCGCACTTGTTGATCTTTCATCTAACCTAAGGAATACTCTCATGTAATGAAGCTCGGCTACAGAGAGAAGAGGTTCTATGCCAAAGTTAAACTGTGCCGCATTCCTTGCTATAAATGCCAGCAATATCCTTAGTCCTGATTCATGGCAAAGCTCATTGTGCATAGGAATTGCGCCATAATTCTTGATGCATGCTTTTCTGTCAGCTCCGCAGAGCACTATGGTATCTGTCGCAGTTACCATTAGTATTCCATTGTTTCTTGCAATTTTGAACGCATCATATATGAATGGTATGGGGCTTCCGAACGGGTCTATATCAATTATGTCGAATCTTTTCTTTGATGTGTTAGCGAACTCCTGAAATGATGAATTCACAATATCCCCTTTTACTTTGTTGATCCCTAGATTTTTCTTTATGCTGTTGCATGCCTTTTTACTTCTGTCTACGAAGGTTGCGGTTTCAGCCTTGTCCTCAATTAGATATCGTATCCCCCTTACGCCACTCGCGGCAGTGCTATCTATCACACTCTTTCCTTCTGCACGGTTCTTTAGAAATGCTACAGAGAGATCCCTTATATATCGTGATTGCCTATTGTAGAAGACGCCTTCCTGTGTGGCTATTTCTACCATTCCCTCCGTTATCTTTTGCATAAGATCCCTATTCAATTGCACCTTTAAGTTTAAGTATGGAATCCAGAAGGCCATGCGCATAAGATATGCATGAAAATGACGTATCTGTATCGCCTTTTCCTAGCCAGCTCCTAGAATCACTTTCATACATCTTTGCAAGTTCTACAATCTCCCTTTCTTTGTCATCTAATTCAAGACCTTCTGTCTTCTTTATACTTTCAGAGAATTTTTCTATATCTTTCAATATCCTTTCCTTTATCTCCATAAAATCATTCAGGCATAATGCGAAAGATTAATAACAGACTACATATAAATCAATAATGGTGACAACATGGAAAATGCAACGTGGGATGAAGCCACAGACCAATATATTACTAGGATAGAAGCAAAAGTAGGAAACAAGTATAATCTCTCTCTTAGGGTGCTGATGTCGAATCCTGAAGAATATGCAGACAACGAAAATGCCAGGAACATATCGCAAAACCTGCTGAAGGATGTTGATGATTATTTTGCATCATTGCTAGGAAAAATGTCAGATGAGCAGAAGAAATTTAACGATGAACTGAAGAGAGTGACTGACATGTACACAAAGATTGATGATTTTATATCCGGCATCGCAGAGAAGGAGAACGTGCCATATCTGCTGCCGGTTATAGTCGGCAGGGATACTGACAATGATGAAGTCGTTGTTATAAATGATTATGATAAATCCCTTGAAGGATTAATTTCGAAAATGGTGCATGAATCTACGTATATTGCAGATATTTCTACATATTACAAGGATTACATATTTGGAGTATGGCTATTTTCAGGAGCAAAAATTAGGATAATAGCAATAAATCCCCCAACAAGCCCTATTCTTGCAATAGAGGTTAGCAATAGGGAGATAGATAACCGGCTCATGAGGATTGCTAAAGGCCCTTCAGAAGCATTGTGACCTGCATATGGATATATTAGTAATAACCGGAACCCCAGGAACTGGTAAATCTACTCTTGCAAGAAAGCTGGAAAAGCGAATTAATGATTCTATAGCTATCGACATAAATAAAATCATATGCAAGAAGAGGCTCTATTCCGGTAAAGATGAATTCGGTACAAAAATAGTGAGAATGCACGACCTTGAGCGCGAAATAAATAGGATAATACAGAAAAACAAAGGAAAAAAGTTTATAATCCTAGAAGGGCATCTTCTGTGCGACATAAAGGTAAGAAACGCAAAGGTCATTGTGCTTAGGGAACATCTTGCAATTCTGCTTAAAAGAATGTACGCAAGGAAATATCCAAGGGAAAAGATAAAGGACAACATAATATCTGAAGCTATAGACTATTGTGGGGAAAATGCACGCTTTAACTATAAGAGGGTAGTTGAGATTATGTCTGGAAAAAATTCATACAGCAAGGCTCTTGCAATCATCAATGGTAAACGGACAAAAACAAAAAATATAGATATTCTCAAAGAGCTCCTATTGGTTGGAAAGAAGAATCCATATCTCATAAGGTAAAATCATATTCTACTGACTTAAAATTTATCAGTGAGACAAAACCGCACCATTTATTAAGAGGTATGGAACAACTGCAAGGCATGTAAATCTGGATAGCACACTTAACAGAGAATCCATGACGAACGAACACAGAGCATATCATTAAGACTGCAAATAATAGTTACTTTGGAAACCTATGGTTTCATCAGTTGAAGAATGTCATCTTGTCTAATATGCCCGCATAGGCATTTTCCGCTTCTTTTTTTGGAATGCTTTTCAATATCTTTGCATCATCTAGAAATAGATCCTTGCTCTTCATAACTCTTTCTTTAATTATTGCCTTAGCGATAGAGGCCGGAGTTTCATATTTTGCCTTTTCCAGTGTAAACAGTTCACCATTTCTCAACACGAATCCATGCGCATCTTTATGTGCCTTTATGAATTCAAGCACATGATAATTGGAGAATACTAGAGGCCCCTTTTTCAAAATTGTCTTCAGCCTTGCTGATTGGGTAAGAAGGAGTATATATCCATTAGTACCATTTATCCATGAAGAACTTAAGAATATAATGAAGCCATGCTTGCTTATTTTGTCAACTAGTATATTTTCATATCTGTTCAATTGAGGCCACACTATATCCTCGCTTTTGTCCCTAACTTTTACTTTAATGAGCACAAAATCAGCATTCATCTTTTTAACAAGTTTGGATAATGAGGCGCGTGAATTTGATAAAGCAAATCCCTTTCCATAGAATATTTCCTTTCTAGGCTCCTTCAGGAACCTCTTTGCTATAAGCGATAATTTTGCAAGGGAATCAAGCGATACCGCCGCTGCAACATTTCTGTTCTTGTCAACAGGATCTATTACAACAAAATCTGATTTGAACCTTTTGTTCTCTTCGGTATTATTTGATATACCTTTAATTGAAGGCATTATACATACGGGAAGTTCCATAGTTGCAAAAAACTCAAGCGCTTTGAGTATCGATCCAAAATTGTGGATTAAAAGCTCGCACAAGTATCCTGAAAAGCCTTTGGTCTTGATTTCTGCCCCATATATCATGTGCATCTTTAGCATGTACTTAAGCAGGCGTACATCGTCCCTCTGCTTATCTGTAAGGTTTTTGTTTATAAAATCCGTATGCAAAGGAGAACGATCCACTGCTGTCCCTCTCTCTTCGATGTTTCTAACCTTATAAGCAGGAACGAGGTCTAATTTCATTCCTATTGTTTCAAAATAAAGCCTTGCATAAGGATGCTCTGCATATTTTACTTCCATGCTGCAATCATCAGTCATGCTACAAAGCGATTTTGCATATCTAAGCCCTTTTTTTACTATAACCTCTTTTGATAGCCCGCTTTCAAAGAGCATAAATATGTCTATATCTGAGGAACCTTTCAGATTTGTAGATTTTGCTATTGAACCTACAACTTTAAGTGTGACATTCTCTGGAACTATTCCTTTTAAAGTAGTCATGATTCTATTTGTATTTTCGATTATGTAATTTATTTCACTTGCCGATGGTTTTATCATTGGGAGTACAGTGCTGAAAATATTCTCTGCTTTCGACTTTTTTGCAGGTTCCATAACATTAATATAGAAATATTAACATTTAAATACAAGCACGGGCTCTTGGCTCAGTAGTAGAGCGCGCCGTTCGCAACGGCGAGGTCGCGGGTGCGATCCCCGCAGAGTCCATTTTATGTTTACGAGTGAAGCAGGGTGCGATGGATTTGTCTTTAGTCTTCGGTAGAAATAGCTGTTCCAGAAGATTTGTACTTGCTTAGCTCATCGGATTTTGTCGTCTGAGGCTATTTCTGGCCCGAATTTTCTTGTCGTCGAAAGCGGAATTTTAGCTAAACAAGTACGAAGATTTAAATATGTATATCATCATATATATCACTAGTGATATAATGAGAAACATAGAGAAAGAAGACTGTGGATGCA
>JAJYWY010000007.1 GCA_021791245.1 Microcaldota archaeon | reverse complement strand
GGTAGAATTACTTTTGCAGTTTATCATAATTCATTGCGATGCTGTGGATTGCTTCTACTGCATCCTTTTTGGATAAAAAGGAAACTCCGATTCCAAACTTTTCAAGCGTATTTTTGAATACCTTGAGATAATATGCAGAACTGAAGACGCTTCCAACTGCATAAATAGATTTAACGCTTATTTTTTCAGCCATTTTTATAGTGTCGTTTGCAAGCATACTGCTCTGCCTTCCCAATATGAAAAGAGCATTCTCGTCGTGCTTTTTGCTTGCGGCATTGTCTACTTCTATAGTTAATGATGATATCAGCTCTACATTACTGCCATCCTTTTTGGCTGCTAATGGAACGATTTTTTGATTGATCTCTTTTAATTTAGAAATTATCATTCTTGACAAAAGCGAAGTGCGGTTATTTGACATCATATGGAGCGTGTGCCTTATTGATTCCATGCCTATTTTATATGCTGACCCAACATCTTCGAAAAAAAAGCCGCGCCCGCCGAATCTGTGCGTATCCTTTCCATCGTAGCCTATTACTATGCTCCCTGTTCCGGCAACAACCAAAGTTCCCGGATTAAAATTCGTCTTTCCAAGAAGCACCGCTTCCGCATCGTTCATTATGATGACGTTTCTTGCCAGGTTCTTGAGCCTTTTTTTCATAATCTCAATGTCATTTTGATTGTCCACCCCCGCTAGTGCAAAGCATGCAGAATATGGGATCTTTCCGTTGGTAGCCTTCATCACCGCTTCTTCCAGGTTGTTGCACGCTGCGTCTATGCCTACGTTATGGTAATTTGACGGGCCTGAATTATATTCGCCTATCTTGTTCCCGTACTCGTCAGAAGCAAAAGCATTTGTTTTTGTGCCTCCACCATCAATTCCTACTATTATCTTCATTATTTTCACGAAAATATTCTTTTGTAGTATAAAAGCTTTATTGTATATTCGTATATTTACGATTTAGGAATTTCTTCAATTTCAAGAATGCCTTGCTCCTATGGGATATCTTGTTCTTCTTTTCTTTTCCAATTTCCGCAAATGTCAATGAATATCCCCTAGGAATGAATATCCTATCCCATCCGAATATATCCGGGCCCTTTGGCATGCCGCTTATTTTGCCGGATGTTTTCCCCGAGAACACATGCACATTCTTACCGTCAAAAAATGCAACGCATGTTTCTGCATATGCCTTCCTTGAATTGAACTCGGTTAAAGCTTTGCATATGCCGCCATTGCCAAGGCGTTCTAGCATGAATTTTATCATTACTCCTGGAAACCCATTCCAAGCTTCGATATGAAGTGCGGTGTCTTCGACTATTACTGTATCTTTAAGGATAGAATATGCCTTCCTTGCCTTGTCTTCTGCGACTTCCGCTGCAGATACCGATTGAATCTCTGGTATATTGAGTTTTGCTTGCCTAAGGTTCATTCCTAGGATCTTGCATGCTTCATTGAATTTGTTCTCGTTTGAAGTCGCAAAATATACTTCCATCACATCACATATTAGACGATATCCCTTCGTGTATAAATCTCTCTATATTGCCCCTATCTGCAATAACACCTTGCTTCCGTGCCTTTTCCTGGTATTCCCACTGGGGGCCGAAAATCTTTATTACGTCGTTTATCTTAAGGGACGGACCTTTGCCGCCTAATAGCTTGTTTATGTCTTCCATAAGCATAGAAGATGTAAGAGGCCCTTTTGGTATCTCTGCAGACAATATCTTGCATGACTTTTCGTTCTCATTTACAAACTGCCAATTGCCCCTATTATCCGAATTATATTCTATCTGGCTGCCTACGAAATTAAGGTACAACTTTGCGCCGGATTCAAATAGGAATATAAACCGCTTTAGGCCCGTGTTGTGCGGAAGCCCTTTCCCTATCCTTATCACCCCTTTTGCATCTGGAGCAAAATTAAGGCCTTTTGCTGAAACGAAAGTTTCTACTCCTGTTGGGTTATTTTTGTCGTAATTCTGGTTAACTAGGAAATTGTTGACTTTATGCAGTCTTACCTCTGAAGCTTTTGCACCTATGAACAATATTTCATATGGATGTATCCAGTCCATGAATATCCCTCCGCTCTCCATTCCGAATATCCACCCGCTTCTCATTCTATCCGCTTCGTTTGCTTCCTCGAAGAATGTAGCAGAAAACTTTTCTATTCTCCCGTGTTTTGGCGTTATCATTGCAAGTATGGATGGCAGCTTTATGGTAAGCAGTTTATGCACATAATGGAGGTGTAGATATGCCTTATCTGTGTACCTGTTTGACTTTAGAAAGTCTATGAATTCATAGAAATCTTTTTTGTTCGTAGCCCATGTTTTTTCTGTTATCACATATAGATCCTTCTCAAGCGCCTGTTTTGTCTGGGCAAAATGGTACTTATTCGGGTCTGATATCTGAACCATGTCAATATCCTCTAGGAATTTTTTAGGGAGAATATTAGGGTTCTTCCCTACTTGGTAATAGTCAGATCTGGAGATGCCAAGATTTTCAAGGGATTCCTTTTTTTCGTTGAAAGACCGTACTCCTGCAACCTTCTTCAGCCTTACCTTCTGGTCACTGAGCATTCCTACATGCAGCATCTCAAACCAGTGCCCGAGACCAACAACGCCAAGCTTATAAACCATGATACCAGTACTTTTCGATCCAAAAACAATATTATGCTATTTATCACAGCTTATTATATACGATATGCCGAAGAGGAATTCCCTTATCCTTATATTCCTTAATCTGTTTTTCCTTAGAATCGTTATGAATTCCTTCCTGTTGAACGCGCTTGTGCTGCCTGGAAGCCATTTATAGAGCTTCTTGCCTGTAAGCATACCAAATATTGACATATATGCGATGTAGATATAGAATGGGACTTTGCCAATGCTTTTTTGTGGGTTTGAAATATCTAGTACAACAAACTTTCCATTTTTCTTAATAACCCTTTTTACCTCCCTGACAAATTTATCTATGTCCAAGAAATTCTTTAACGCAAAGGAGCATATGGCGGCATCGAAGGAATTGTCCTCATATTTCATGTTTAGTGCATCTCCCATGACAAATTTTATATTGCCAATATTTTCCTTATTCGCTTTCTCTCTGGCTATTTTCAGCATGTTGTAGTTTGCATCAATCCCTATGATCTCCATATGTATGCCTTTTTCTACAGACAAACGGGAGAGGAGAATTGCCGAATCCCCTGTGCCTGTTGCAATATCGAGTATTTTATATGGTTTTTTTTTGATTACTTCTTCTGCAGCTTTCCTCCTCATCATATTGTCGGTGAATACACTGAGTATCCTATTCGTTGAATCGTAGCTTTCATACGCTTCCGAATACATTGATTGGTTTTTAATATCCAGAAGATTACCTAGTTTTTATTTGTTCCCGGTTACTATGAAAGACGAGCCTGGAAAAAGATTTCTCATTTTAATATTTTTGAATCCTGTTTTCTTCAGTATCTTGACGAAAGCCTCCTTGTCGAACCTGTTTACACTCTCTACAAGCCAATCAAAGGCGTTTTTGCTCTCAATAAAACCTATCCAGCTCACTGCCGCCCAATACGAATTAAGGAATAGCCTCTCAATGCTGCTGGAAGGCCTGGCCATATCCATGAATACAAATTTTCCCCCTTTCTTGAGCACGCGCTTTGCCTCGCTGGCAAACTTGTTAAGGTCGTCGACGTTCCTTAAGGCAAATGATGATGTTACAACATCAAAACTGTTGTCCTTGTACTTGAGTTTCATAGCATCCCCATGCTCGAATTTTATGCCTGCTTTTCTGGATTCTTCCTTCTTTTTAGCTACCTTTAGCATGTTGGGGCTAAAGTCCATGCCTGTTATGCTTATGTCCTTTTGCAGCCTATTTGCTTTCTTCGCTATCTCAAAGGAAAGGTCGCCAGTTCCTGTGGCTATATCAAGGAGAGCGTACTTATCTTTTTCTATCATTGCCTCATTTGCTGCGGACATTCTCCATAGTATTATGACACCAAGGCTTGATATGCTATTCACCATGTCATAGCTTTCAGAAACCTCTGCAAATATACTGCTTACGCGTTCGCTCATATGCCATTACCTCATATTCTTAATGCGATTATATATGAAGCAGAAAGTATTAAAGCGAAAGCAAATGACGCCCAGGTATGTGCGCGAAGATATTCTCCGTATCTCTGTCTGTCCTCATTGTAAAGCCCGTTGAATACATAGGCGGTTACAGGAAGCACGATCAAACCGGCAAGGGACAGTGATGGAATCTCTCTGATAGCAATTCCTGCCAAAAGGATCATGTATGCAAGTGCCTGGAAGCCTAAGTAATATGCGCCTATCCTTTTTCCGGTCTTTAGCATTACTGCACTGTGCTTGATTCCGTATTTTCCATCTATATCCTTATCCGGAACTTCGTTTACGAAAAGGGCATTTCCTCCTAGCATAATGCCTGCAGGAACGAAAGAGAAAATTAGGGCGTAAGTAAGAGAGGGGATACCAGAGACAACTATGAAGCTGCCAAAGGAGATAAGGACGTAGTTGAGTGTGCACAGTTGCTCTGACATGAAAGGCACTTTTTTCACATACTTTGAATATGTAAAAATGGATAGCGCAGCTATTACAAGTATTGGAAGTACCTGGATTCTTACATATACCAGATATGCGCCAATCATGCCCGCACATAGAAATATTGCAACCCCCAGCGCAAGGGCATATGAAGGTTTTATCATTCCGTCGGCTATGAGCGAGCTGCCGCCGCTGAGATTATCCGACTTATTTCTTGCAAGTTCCCTGTCAAGGCCGCTGGAATAGTCGAAGTAGTCGCTTATCACATTGGCAGACATCTGTGCAAGAACCGTACCTAGGATTATCAGTATAGCATACAATAATGAGAAATGCCCATAGTATGCAGACGCTGCAATGCCCAGTACTGCGAGTGAGAGCCCATAGAGAAGCGTAGGCTCGAACATTTCCTGCAAGTAATGCTTAAGCATGCAATCACATTAAGATAATACGTGCAAAATGCGCAATAAATACATAGACATGGGCCCGGAGAGATTTGAACTCTCGACCTCTCGATACTCAAGCCCAAGCCTCCCGTTTTCGAACTGAGGCGCTGTCGTGCTGTTTTGCGATATGGGCCCGGAGAGATTTGAACTCACGACATCTGGCTCGTGAGTTCCGCTTTTCTGTTTTCTCTCGTTGGTTTCAAGCTTCATTCAATCACTTTTTAGCAAAAAGTCCAAAGCACCAGTTTAGGTACATCCGAACACTAAAAACATATCAACCAAGCTATTTAAGCCACTAGCGTTCAGATTTCAGCAAAATCTGAACCCAAAATAGGTTAAATTAATAATCTATTGCGTATATCTTATCTCCAATATGTACCGGATTTGCCATTCCTAAACCTATAGTTGTACGTTTCTTTGCGTAAGTAATTGGTTTATTCTTTCTCCCTCTCATACTACTTACTGTCTGTTCAAATTTATTTTGCCTATTGATTACCAATATTTTATCACCCATTCTCATATTCTTTACCAATCTTATATCTGCAGCCTTAGGCCTTGAATAATAGGCAATAACCGTACCTATTTTACTTGGTTTCGTATTAAAATTATTCAAAACATATTTCATTAACGTCTTTATTTTCTTTTGTTTTATAGTATGCCTTTTATTTATCGGCAGCTTCAAGAACTCTACAAGTTCATTCTTTCCCAATTTTTTGATTTCTAATTCTAGTAGTATAATAATGGATAATCTTGCTAATTCTAACATGTCGTACGCAATAACGGCAAGCTCCTTCTCATTCTTATCACAACCGGATGCGTGTACGAAATCGTTGCGTATGTTATATGCATCTATAATTAATTTGTTAATTTTTGCGTTAGAACCCCAAATCTTTGCTATCCGTGCTGCAAGAAGATTTTTGCTTGCATCTTCCGCTCGCCCTAAATATACAGTCTCTAGCACCATCACAGCATTTGTTATCTGCCTTTCGGGGTATACGCTCTCTAGCAAGGCACTCTTATATCGATCTAGGGCGATTGGTATTGGTTTTACGCCTATTTTCTTATCTAACTTTAGAATTTTTTCCCAGTATGGTTGCTTTTCAAGATATTTAGTATATTCTCTGGAATATTTCTTTAGAACTTCTGAATATCTGCGTATCAAGAGGCCTAATACTTTAATGGACTTCTTACCCAGAATGGTCTTTACAGGATAACATATTTCTCCGTTGTTTATATCATTTCGATTAAAAAGCGTATATTGTCTATATGCTAAGAAAGCCTCGGATATTGACACTGAGTGATTATTAGTTATCCTACCAGCAACTATCCTTGCAGGCTTTATTAATCTGACCGCATTTATTATTGCATCAACGTAACGTAATATCTCATAGTGTTTTAATGTGTAATCTTTGTCCTTTTTATTTAACTTAATCTTGGTTTCGATGAGTATCGGGGGCACGAGATAGTTTTCATTAATTACAACATCAAGAAAATCAATATTCCTCCACCACATATATTTATTTCCTACCTTCTGTATTGAAACTACCAAATCTTTGCTAAGAATTTTTCTTAAATGTACTTTCTTAAACTTACAATTTTTGAAAACCAATGTTTCCTCTTTGTCTTCATATAACCTACTTCCA
Source organism: Microcaldota archaeon (assembly GCA_021791245.1). Taxonomy (GTDB): domain Archaea; phylum Micrarchaeota; class Micrarchaeia; order Micrarchaeales; family CABMGC01; genus JAJYWY01. Next base: position 80,851 of record JAJYWY010000007.1, on the reverse strand, counting down.
TACAGAAATATTTTGACTAATCCGGGATCGTTGTTTACGTTACTTCTATTGTTAATAGTTATATTTTGTAAGAACGAATTTGTATTAGTAGTCAGATATTCATTCAGATCGCTATTATAGTCTATACTAACTTTCCTCTGCAAATAAGTTATTGGCATTAAGTCACTAATCTTTCTTTGTATTTATTCTTTTAACATAATTGCTTTACCCTCTTCATCAAACTTATATTTTGAGTTACGTCTAGCAAGTACATAAGAGCCTCCTATTAGTAGTAAACAAACGGCGTCCCATATTTCGCTGTTTATATGTAATTGTAAATTTATAACAAAGACAAGAAACCATCCCGCAAAACCAGTTAGTGCAATTACAATACCTAGTAACCGATAAGCCCAAATCCTATAAAAAGAAACCATCAATTTTCTTAGCGCAATCAAGTAGAAGGCTAAGCTTACAACTATTGTGATACCATATAACACTAAGCTTACTAGATGATACTGAATCATGTTGGCCAAAGCCATTATAAAAGTGTTTATAGTCAAGGTGTAAATGCCTTCAGGAGTTATGTCTATTCCGATAAATAGTATGCTATACAAGAAGATCGCATACAATGCACTCAATACAAATATTTTGTAAGTATCGTCCAATCTTAATATCGCCTCTATCATTTCATAAGGCGATGGTTCTTGTGCCATATTGTCACCTGCCCTTACATGTTATTTTTATAGTTCTTATTTGCCCACCACTGATTTTGTCTGCCTACTTTCCTAAATTTTACTTTGTCTTTCATCTGAAGTCTAACTAAATGTATTTCGGCAGTATTCCAGCTTATGTTTACGCCTCTAGCTATATCTTCCGTAGTGCAAGGCCACTCCTGCTCTTTTAGATAATCAATTATCCTCTTCTGTATCTCTTCGCCACGCATCTATGACATCTCATTATATTATAAGGTTATGATATGTCCTATGTTTAAACATATTTAAATATTTATGCCTAATGCTAATTGGATTTAATGGCTTCAAAGAAACCTCTCCAAGATACTTCTGAGCAAGAAGAACCAAAGGTTCATCATACTACACATGCTAGTTCTTCGCCTTCTAACACAAAAAATATAGTCATAGGTATATTGGCTGTGGTCGTTGTTCTAGCAATAATATACGCATTACTCCTAAACAGTAGTCTCTCTACAACCCAAGGTCAGTTGTCTAATACAACTGCGCAACTCTCTTCTGCTAATTCACATATTTCCTCTTTGAACAATGAAGTTTCGACTCAAAACAGCACAATCGCAGGTCTAAACAATCAAGTATCTTCTGATGGCTCAACAATAAGTACAGATCAGGCTGCAATAAACAATGATGCTTCCCAGATTAGTAGCTTACAGAACCAAGTTCAAAATCTTAATAACGAAGTAAGTTCTCTGTCTTCCCAAAGTGGCAGTAGCAGCAGTCAGCTCTCTGCTGACAATAATGAAATATCAAGCCTACAAAGCCAGTTGAGTAGTTACCAAGTGCCACATCTCGCAGGCACTTTTACTGATACTGTTTCTTGTGGTCTCTTCGGTGGAGCCTGTACATACACTATAAACGGTGCTTATGGAAATACTGGAGGTGCAATAGCTTCGGGAGCCACAGTAACTTTCGATTTCTATCAGAACACAGGTCTTACTGGCGCAGAAGTATGCACAGTAGTTGTAACGCTTGGCAGTGTACAAGCAGGCACAATCTCCTCCTTAAGCCCCACACCATGCGATGGCACTTCTACTGAAGCCCAGTCATGGACATACATATTCTCGACCTAGTCATATCTCTATTCCTTGGGGTCGCCCAGCTCTATTTTGCTTCGCAAAATGAGGGGCTCCCTCTAAGCCAACAACTTGGCAGTTCAAGGAACCTTTACGCCGTTTTGTGTAGGGGGTCAAAACGGCTGCTGAAATAGAGAGCCGAAGCCCGCCGTTTCGCTGCCGAAGGCAGCGTTTAATGGCGGGCTGAAGGCTCACTCTACATACTTTTAGCAAAATCGTGACAAAATGGTCGTTCCACGACTGAGGGGGAGTTTTACGAGGGAAAACGACCTAAAAGCCTGCTAGAAAGGGCCAAAAAACTCCCTACGTATGGGTAAAATACTCCCTACGTCCTGTTTTCATGTAGAGTTGCGTTCCATACTTATGAAGAGGAGCGTTATCAGAAGCGAAACATTTTATACCTGTGGCTGCCATATATCTAAAGAGATAGACATGAAGATGGAGATATACGGATTCAAGGCAGATGTTCACAAAGATGGAAAGTGGTTCATAGGGGTAATTGATGAATTGCACGTTCAAGATCAGGCTAAAAGCCTCCGCGAACTTGAGAGCGAACTGAAGGACGCGGTAGATACGGCTGTCGAATTTCTACTGGAAAAGAACAATCGCAAGGAAATGAAGTCGCCTATACTAAGAAGTCTAATCGCTAGAAGCTAGGTGATTTTATAGGTGCGCTCAGACCTGTGAAACCACTCAAATTGCTCAAGATACTGCAAGAGCACTATGGATTCTCTGCAAGGCAGGGGAAAGGTGATCATGTTGTCCTGTGGGATGAAAAGGAGCACCATACGGTGATTCAGATAGCTCAGAAGGAACTAAGACAACAAATAGTGAACAGGATACTGAGGCAAACTGGCCTGAAATGGGAAGACATTGAAAAGTATCTATAAACGGCAGATGACGGCAGTAATGAGGCTGCTTAAATGAAACATAAAATATCGTGTGCAATCTGCGGGTTAAAGGGCTATGTAGAAGTTGATGATAAAACACGCAAGATAATCGGAAAGGATTGGTACTATTATGGGAAAACGAATATGAATTACAAGAAAACTGATAGATATTTTCATAAGTTTATTAGTTGGAAACCTGAGTTCATAACTGAAAAGATAGCAAACAAAGAATACGATAAAAATGCAAAACCAAGACTTGTAGAGCATTGGGAATGTAGCACGTGTTTTAAAGCGTAGAGCTTTCGATGCTAACTATTGAAGAATCCTGAGATCACGTAACTGCTTATTTTGGCATTATACTACGCTTGAGCCTTTCTACGCTGTCCATTGCCATGTTATCCAGCTCCGCATACAGCTCTTCCTTGCGCGTGTTTATGTAGGTCATGGTTGTATCAGGCTTGGAATGCCTTGCGAACCTGCTGGTTAGCACTATGTTGCCATTTGTTTGCTTAGAGAAACTGGTTATGGCATAGTGGCGTAGACTGTGCGTAGTGAGCCTGTGGAGCCTTCTAGGGACATGGCTTTAGTAGGATTCATCGCTTATGTCATAGACTTGGTCTATATCCGCTAGCTCAATGTAGTGCCTGAACCTGTTTCGTACGTAGTCCATTTTCAGATATGGCAGCCTGTTTGAGCTATTGCGGTCTTTGAAGAAGATATATCCGCCTGATTCTTCTATGCGTTTTTCGTTGCTTTTTATTAGCTCTAAGGTCTGTTTGAATAATTGGACAGGGATGCGCAATGTGTCAATTATCCTTGCCTTTTCTGTCTTTAAGGTCAGTTCTCTTGTTTGGAAGTTGATGTTTTTGACGTTCAGCTTTACAGCCTCGCCTATCCTAAGACCCAACTGTGCCTGACAAGAGAACAATATCCTGAACTTGTCGCTGTCTATTGCCTTAAAGAACCTCTGCAATTCGTATTCCGTAAAGCCTTTGTTCAGGTTGCCGTATTTTGGGATACGGCTTCTCTTGAAACGCTTTACGTAACTTTGGTGTATTAGAGTGCGAAGGTCTTCAACATTGTGCTTTGCCAATGTTGGCAGAATTCTCTGCAAATCTGTTTTTAGCTCTTCGAGTTCAGATTTTTCAAGAATTCGAGTTTTCCTTTTGCTTGCTTTTCCGTTTTCGGACTTACTGTTTTCTCTCGTTAATGCTGATTTGGGCCCGGAGAGATTTGAACTCTCGGCATCTGGCTTTCTTATTCATGGACAAACTTCTTCCTAAGAAGTTTGTTATAAGACCAGCGCTCTGACCAGGCTGAGCTACGAGCCCTTTTATTGCATTTGCACGTAAACTTCTAAATAGCTTTTATTATTATATATTATACGCTTATTTTATCTGTTTTTGCTGTGAATCGCATGGATTTAGGAGAAGGGCTCAGGCAGGCTGTCGCACGTCTTAGGGGGAAGACAATAATAGACAGTAAGACAATAAAGGAGTTCAACAAAGAACTGCAGAAGGCGCTGATAAGCGCGGATGTGGATGTCAAGCTTGTCTTCGAGCTTACTAAGAGAATAGAAGATGCCTCCCTGCATTCTAACATACCAAAGGGGATTGACCCCAAAGATTACATAGTTAACCTTCTGTTTGATGAGCTTGCACGGATAATGGGAAGCAGTTATTCGCCGGAAATGAAGCCTAAGAGAATCCTTTTGCTTGGCATGTACGGATCCGGGAAGACTACAACCGCCGCGAAGCTTGCTAAGTATTACCAGAATAGGGGGATTAGCTCCGGGCTTATATGCTGCGATATTACAAGACCGGCAGCTTACGAACAGCTGGAGACATTGGCGAAGCAGGCTAATGCAGGCTTCTTCGGAATAAAGGGAGAAAAGGACGTGCGCAGGATAATACGCGAAGGAAAAGAGGCATTAAAAGACAGGAAAGTTATAATCTGCGATTCTAGCGGAAGAAACGCGCTAGATCCTGGACTTATAAGAGAGCTCACGCTGATTGCGGATGAATTCAAGCCTGATGAGAAGCTCCTCGTAGTGAATGCAGATATAGGCCAGATAGCGACTACACAGGCAAAGGAACTCAATTCTGCAGTAAAGATAGATGGAGTGATAGTCACGAAACTTGACGGCTCCGGAAAAGGAGGGGGGGCACTGAGTGCAGTAAACGAGGCAGGAGTCAATATAACGTTCATTGGGAACGGGGAGAAGCTCAACGACCTCGAGGTCTATGATGCAAAAAAGTATGTAGGAAGGCTTCTGGGCATGCCCGACATAGAATCGCTTGTGGATAAAGTCCAGAATGCGATAAAAGAAGCTAACCTGAAGCCAGACGAAGTAAACATGAACGAGCTTAATTTTGAGACATTCTACGCCCAGCTCAAAACAATGTCTGGAATGGGACCACTAAAAGGCATCCTTGGAATGCTAGGCGCTGCAGATGTTCCTAGCAGCGTTGTGGAGCAGAGCGAAGACAAACTTAAGAAGTACAAGGCGATAATAGGCTCCATGACGAAAGAAGAGCGCAGGAATGATACGCTGCTTCACAACCAGGCGCGCATAAAGAGGCTTGCAATAGGCAGCGGAACGAGCGAGAAAGATGTTAGAGCGTTGCTAAGCGATTTCTCTAAGATGAAGAAAATGATTGGAATGATGCAGAACGACAGGAATTTCAAGAAAAACATGTCAAAGTTCATGCCTGGACTAAAAATGTAAACGGGTTCTCTAGAAAAAGGGTAAAACAAAATAAAAGAAAAGAAAGCCTAATCAATCGCGGGCTTCCAAGGTTTACCTTTTTTTCTTCTTTGCAGAAGATTTCTTCGCTTTTTTTGCCATTTTATTCACTTTTAATAACATTTATAAAAATACCTACTCAAGATATTTAAATACATTAGTACAACACACATATTATAATAAAATATTTTTATGGCGCTATATCGGTTTTCCGTCGACAGCGGATATTTCATAGTATTGTTAGAAAATTTCGCGGATATGCAATGCCGTTTTACGTTTGCAGCTTAAGGCTATAAGAATATGAAAATATAACAGATACGCAAAACCATGGTTCTTATGGGAAGCGAAAATATGGAAAAGCAGATTGAAGAACTTAAGGAACAGTATGCAAAAACAAAATACAACAAGGCAACAAACAAATACTTAGGTATACTGAGGGCCAAGATAGCAAGAATAAACAAAGAGATGGCTTCAAAGAAAGGGATGAAGGGGAAGGGATTTGCAGTTAAGAAAACAGGAGATGCAACAGTTGCGCTTGTGGGATTTCCGAATGCCGGCAAATCTTCGCTGCTTAATGCGCTTACTAACGTAGAATCGAAGGTTGCAGATTATGCATTCACCACTTTAACTGTCATACCTGGAATGCTGGACATAAACTCTGCAAAGATACAGATTCTTGATATACCTGGGCTTATCGAAGGTGCGGGAATAGGAAAGGGAGAGAGTGCGAAAATAGCGAGCGTAATAAGGGTGTCAGACCTAGTTGTCTTTGTGGTAGATGCAAACGAATACGAAAAACTGATAGGATTAATAAAGGAGCTTCATCAGCTCGGGATAATATTCGGCGGCAAGAAGAGCAGCATAAATGTCGAGAAGACGCCTACGGGAGGAATAAAGATAACTGGAAAGAGCAGCAAAATAGAGGACCAGAATAACATAAAGGAAGTCCTCAATGCGCTTGGCATATTCAATGCAAATGTAATTCTGTCAGGGAATCCTGCGATAGAGGACATTGTGGAGTTCCTCGAAGAAGGCAACGTCTACATGAGGGGGATTATAGCGTTAAATAAGATAGACATATCCAAAGGGTTCATGCATGCAAAGAAAACATTGGAAATGAATACAGGCATGAAAGTAATTCCTATAAGCGCATTGACTAATGAGGGCATAGGGCAGCTCAAGGAAGAAGTATTCAGGGAGCTAGGGATAATAAGGGTATACTTGAAAAAATCTGGTGAAGAGCCAGACATTAAAAATCCATTGATACTAAAAGCTGGAAGCAGCATTGCTGACTTGGGTGCGAAATTGAGGCTTAAAACCGAGAAGCGGCTGAGAGGCGCATACATAACAGGGAAAAGCGTGAGGTTTAATAATCAGAAAGTAGGAATAAATCATATTGTAAGCGATAAGGATATTGTGACCTTATTATACGGTTAGGTATTGCCATGATCAAATACTGGGAATTCGAGGATGCACCATTGAAGGAGAAGCTTAAGAACCCCAGCATACATGAGGTCGCAGCCATTTACTTCGATAATCCGACAAAGGCATATAGATTTGCAAAGGCTTTGGTCGAAGTGAAAAGGAAAAAGAATCTCAGGCTCAAGGATTGCGGAGATGAATTGCCACAGGCTACATGGAAAAGGTATCTTGATTTTGGGGTAAACGTAGGCATATTGAAGCACGAGGACAATATGTATTCTTTTACAGATAGATATACGAAGCCCTTGAAGAACATCGGAATATACATTAAGGCATGGATAGAAGCTGAAGGGGAAGAAGACCCAGATGTTCTCTTCGCATCTGCAAGGCATGGGAGACAGGTCAAGCGGGGAGGAAAGGTAGAATCTTCAGGGAACAATGATGGGCATATACAAAATTAATGATACTAGATACTATTATCCAGGCATTTTAATCAGATTTACTTTGCGGTGGATTTTTATAAGTTGTTAATGATTAGTTTTAGCTAAATCGTTCATTTTGCTTTCTTCCACTTGGTTCCTTCCGAGGTATCTTCTACTATTATCTTGTACTTGTCTAGAAGCAGTTTTCTTATCCTATCCGATCCTGCAAAATCCTTTATGCCTCGCAGTGCGTTGCGTTCGTTTATGAGATCTTCTATTTCCTTATCAAGCGGGGCATGCTTTTCCTCAACTATTTTCTTCCCTATGCCTAATCCAAGTATCTCGTCGAATGAAAGCATTATGTCTAAAACTTTTGCGATATCTTCTTCACTTAATGCGTTTTTATCGAGTGCCTTATTGGCATCCCTTATAAGCAGGTGCATTGAAGATAGGGCATTTGGCATGTCAAGGTCATCATCAAGCGACTTGAAGAATTTTGATTTTGCGTCCGTTGCGAAATCGATGAACTTCTTATTGCTTTTCTCGCTGAATTTCATGTGCGATGTCAGCCTTTCTACGAATCCGAATATGTATTCTAGCGTCCTCTGTGCGCTTTCCAGCGCTTCGAACGTGAAGTTGAGCTTCTGCCTGTAATGGCCGGATATTAAGAAATATCGTAGTGCTACAGGTTCGAATCCTTTTTTCTTTATGTCTTCCAGCGTATATATATTACCTAGGGATTTTGACATTTTGCTGCCGTTTACCGTAAGGAATTCGACATGGAACCAGTGCGTTACGAACTTCTTCCCTGTCGCTGCCTCTGATTGCGCAATCTCGTTGGTGTGATGTATTGGTATATGGTCTACGCCGCCGCAGTGTATGTCAATAGTCTCTCCCAAGTATTTCATACTCATTGCGCTGCACTCTATATGCCATCCTGGAAATCCCCTTCCCCATTCCGAATCCCATACCATCCAGTTGTTTCCATCTTCCAAAAAACGCCATACTGCAAAATCTGTTGTATTCCTTATCCCATGCTCCCTCTTGACCCTCGCCCCGGCAATCAGGTTTTCATTCATCTTATTGAAATTCATACCTGTAAGCACCCCATATTCCTTAAACTTTGATGTGTCAAAATACATTCCTGTCCTTATCTTGTAAAGGAAGCCTTTATTGTAGAGATTCTTTATCATGGTTAGCATCTCCTTTATGTGCTCTGTAGCCTTTGGAGTTTTATCTGGAAGGAGGATATTCAATTCCTTTAAGTCAGAGAAGAATGCATCGGTATAGAACGTTACGATTTCTTTCGCATCCTTCCCTTCCTTCTTTGCAGTCATAGCTATTTTGTCTTCACCTATGTTTCCATCTCCAACAAGATGCCCAACATCCGTTATGTTCATTATGTGCTTTACCGAATAACCGTTATGAATGAGCACCCGCTTAAGTATGTCCTCTTCTGAATATGTCCTCATATTGCCTATGTGAGCAAAATAGTACACTGTGGGTCCGCACGCATACATTGATATTGTTCTGCCATGCCCTGGAGTCACTTCCTCTTTCTTCCTTGAGATGGGGTTGTATATGCGCAGCAACAGAACACCGCTACGGCACCACAGGAGTTATTGTTATGTTGGAAGCGAGGCTGCTTGGTGCTGTTGCAGTTTTGCCCATGTAGAAATCACCTGCAGCTATATAGTAGTTCTTAGTGGCAATGGTTCCGACAACATCGGCGACTATCCTTATACTCACGTTCTGGCATAATAGCGTTGAGATGGGTATGCTTGCATTTACAAAAGTCGACTGGGAAGTGTTGTTGCCATTCTGTATGGACGGCACAGAATAAGTATTGAAATGGGCAATTATCTCAGGATTTCCGTCATGCAGTATCTCTATGTAAAGCTTGTTGTTCTGTGGGGATATTAGCCTGAAATTAAGGTAAGGCTGCACCACTTCAAACGGATCGGAGGTGAGATTGCCTACCTGCCTTACGAACCCGCCTTGGTATGTAGTGGCAACATATGATCCAACATAGTTTGACCACGGATAGCCGTAATAGTTCCCTTCGCTGTTGGCTTTCGTTATGTTGAACGGGGCGTTATCGAAACCAAGCCCCGTTGCATTCCATCCCTCATAAGTGCCTGTATCGAAATTGCCGTTGTATATGTAAGTTTCGCTGCTCTGCGATATGCAGCTTGTTGTTAATACAGTAGTGGTTGGCGATGTTGTGCTTGCAGTCATTACTGTACTTATTGTAGATGCGGTGGTATTGACGCTTGTCGACTTTGTAGAGAACATGAATGAGGTTGGCCCTGATTTGCTTGAGAACAATGCAATAAGTATCAATACTATTATTATGGCTCCACCTACAGCAAAACCTATTTTTTTGTCCATTTAAGCACACTTCAGTTTAACAGCAGTATCTAGATATTATGCAAAATTTATATATATGAGCGATTGCTAGGCTTTTGCATTCAGAAGCATATCCTGCTGGGTTGTGCATAATACCAGCAAATAATAATAGAGGGGAAGAAACAAGTATTATAACTCTGGCAGGAATATGCCGCTCAATGCGCGTGTAATCCTTTATAAGAATGAAAAGATATCATTGGCGCAGCACGCCTGACAGTTCAGGATTTCCTACAAACGGCATTTCTTTTCCGGCCATGTGCATACCACCATCTTTAGATACCGTTTCCTTTACATAATAATCTGGAATTACAAACTTTACAACGTTTCCATTCTTGCTTTTGAATGCAAATGTAATGTTTGCTCCATTGAACCTATTCCAGGTTTCATTTATTTGTTTGCCTACTTCCACATTGCTTAATGCGTACCGGCTCTGGTTTATCCCAAAAAGGTTGTTTATCATTCCGCCTATGTAGTTTGACGTTGTCGTATTTATCCCGTAGACTAAAGAGTCCTTAATGTTGCTCACTATGCTCTGCATTATGTTTTGCTGGCCAAAGAACCCATAAAAATTGAAAGGCGCATATACCTGCGTAAGTGGTTGTGTCTGCTTGGAGTAGCTTGAAGGGCTGACCACTATGTTATATATTATTGGGCTTATGTGCGGCAACCTGACATTGTACATGGCAATAGAGCCCGAAGCAGCAACGCTTTCTGTATTACTTCCGCTTCCTGAAGCATAATTTATGTAAAATTTCTGTATCCTCACTCCGCTTACAGGTATGCTGCCTTTCCAGGTAGGAGAATTTGTGGTTATTGCAATGCCATACTTATGTCCGGATACGGTTATTTTGCCTGATATAGGGTTGTAATACAGCGGGACTCCTCCCCCCACCCCGAATATGCTCCCGTTGGAGTTTAATTTTTCAACTTCATTTTTCATCCAGCCGGAAAGGGCTTTGTCGGAAAGCAGTGCAGAAATAGGGGTGCTTGAGTTGCCGTTTGGAGTAAATACTATTGTAGCGCTGCCAGACTGGCCAGGAGAGATATTTCTCTTTGCAGAAGCGAATACAGGCTTTGGATTGCTTAAATACATAACCGATGCCATTGCAACTACGGAGACTGCCTTGAATGCAGCTCTTTTAATCTTGGCAAATTCCCATTTGTCATTTTCGGTCGTTTCCTTATTGTTCTTGCTAAAATTATTGTTCATATAATTCCCCGGTTATATTCCTTTTTCCTGGCTATTTAAAGCTTATGCCGAATTCATCTATTCCGAAAAGATATCATAATAGAAAAAAGGGCAAGACGTAGTAACACGGCAACTACTGCATTTTACCCGGACAATTGATGTCCATTCCATTGTTTCAGATCGTAAATATGTAGTATAGATTATTTATTGGACACGGCAAAAGCTAGGCAAAGTATTTAATTTATCATGTTCCTAATTGATATCTTAAAGGTGTTATATTTGGGTAGTATTCCTAGAAAATGGAAGAAAAAAGGAAGAATGCGCTGGAAATGGATAAAGAAGAAGCGCAGGAGAATGAAAAAGGCCGCGAAGAGGAGAGTAGGAAAGCTTTAGGCAGTGGATAGTGTCCTCGTCTTGTACCTTCCTCTTTCCTCTATTTTTTTTAGCCTCTCCAGCACTTCCCCGGCCCCTTTCCACAATGAGTAGCCTCTCTTAAAGGAGCTGAAGTGTTTTGGGTTTGAGCGCTTCATAAGCAGCAGGTCTATTGCCATCGAATCCAGGCTCTGCGTTATCTCGGACAGGCCAAAATCTATTATGTAGAATGAGCTACCGCATATAATTACGTTGGCAGGAGTAAAGTCGCCGTGCGAAATGCCTGCGGAATGCAGCTTGGAAAGCTCGCTCCCAAGCGCGCTCATAAAGGATTTGCCATACTTTGAGTCTTTCATCATCGAGCCATGGATAGCTTCCATATATATAGAGAATTCCCCAGATGCAATAATCCTAGGTATTTTTATGCCTAATGAAGCGGCCTTGGCCATTATCTTGGATTCCCTTTTAGTCCTCGATTTCCTCAACCCAATATCAAGTATGCTGTTCCTGTAGCTCTTACTGTACCTAACCTTTACTATGCATTCCCTGCCAAATATATTCGCAGAATACACCTTTGCCTCTGCGCCTTCCGAGATAATCCTGTTTCGCGTATTCCCATCCATTACCTGCACACCTCCGCCTTATCTGTCCTGTATTTCTGGTCTATTTTGCAATCGCTGATGGAGGAATATTTACCATTTTGTATCATTCTTTCGCCCACCATTGCTATCATTGCACCATTGTCTGCATTGAATTCGTTCTGTACATAGCCCATCTTTATCCCGTGATCCATTGAGATGCATTTAAGCATCTCCTTCAGCCTATTGCTCTGTGCTACTCCCCCTGAGATTAGCAGTTCCTTCTTGCCTGTTAGAAAGAGTGCCCTCTCAGTAGCTTCGCAAAGCATCGCATATGCATTCTCCTGCATCGAGAAGCATATGTTCTCCTTGCTCTCCTTGCCTATTAATTTAATGCAATTAGTTAACAGCCCCGTGAATGAGAAATCCATGCCTTTAACGGTATATGGCATTTTTATGTAACTTCCCTTCTCTGCAGTTCTCTCTATTGACGAGCCCCAGGCGGGATTCAGCCCGAGCGCCCTGGCAAAACTGTCAAGCATGTTCCCTATGCCTATGTCAAACGTTTCCCCAAGGACAGAGTAATGCGGGAAGGGTTTATTGGCAAGTTCTAGTATCTGTGAATTGCCGCCGCTTACGTAAAGCACCAAAGGATCATCGATGCCGGATAATATTCTTGCTATCTCTATATGGGCAACGCAATGGTTCACCTGTGCTATCTTTATGCCAAGCTCCTGTGCAATTGCTTTTGCTGAAAGCTGGCCTACCTGCAGGCATGGGCCTATTCCAGGACCCGCAGTATAAGCTACCCCTTCGACATCATCTATGCTTATACCTGCAGATGAGAGAGCATTCTTTATCACTTTTGCCGCATTTCCTGAATGGAACTCTGCTGCCTTTGCGGGTATTATCCCTGATGTATTTATAGGATACATTATCTTTTCGTTGGAGAGCACTTTGCCTTTATCCACTATCCCTACCCCGAACGTGTGCGCGCTGCTCTCTATCCCAAGTACTATCACAATGCCACCTTAGCAATTGTAGCTATTAAGTGATATCCTACTACTGAAGCCTTTGGATTTCAGTGGCGTTTTAGATTGGTCATCGTGAACCGCCACGTATGGTTCCTGATTCAACGACTGTTGCATCATCTTGTGAAGGAAGCCATCCAGCTGGCAGCTGTGTGCCGGTTTCTGTGGATGTGAAGGATACGCACGATACTTATATGCAGTTTTCATGACGGCCATATCTATTATACTATTAAAATATATACTTTTTCCACATTCTTCGCTTTCATCTCTTATTTAAAAGATAGGATTTTTCCCGCTATGAATTTATAACCATATCAAATGGAATATAGTTACAAATATATTAATACGTGCATTATATAGTACTTGGGAATATGGCATTAGAGATAGAAAGGAAATTCCTTGTAAAAAATCCACCTGAAGGCTTTCAGTACATGGATAATGAGAGGATAAGGCAAGGGTATACCGAAGCTGGGAGGATACGCGAGATAACAAAAGGCAACAAGGCAAGATATTTTGTAACAGTGAAGAAAGGCAAGGGAATGGTACGGGAAGAGGAAGAAAATGAGGTTGGCATAGAAGTATTTGAAAAGATGTGGGATGAATCTGGGGGAAAGACGATAGAAAAGACCAGATACTTGATACCTATAAGCGGCACTTCGCTCAAAGCGGAGCTCGACGTGTATGGAGGGCGTTGTTCTGGCCTCATGACCTGCGAGGTAGAATTTCCGGATGAGGGAGCTGCCATGGCCTTCAAACCTTTGGAATGGTTCGGCAGGGAGGTCACGGATGACGAAAGATACTCTAACAGGTACCTTTCGGAATTTGGAATATCAAATGTGAATTGAATGGTGCTTAATGAATCGCAGCTGATAGAAAAAGAGATAACTATAAGGAACCTACGGCTCACTAGCGAGGTTTTAGAAACCAGGAGATCGCTCATAAGATGGATGGCTCTCTCGCTTGGCATAATAAACCCGGGGGAGTCTAGGTTAAGTTCAATCGCAGTGCTTGATGCGCTTGTACATTACAATTTCATAGTTAGGCAGGAACCCGGCATAGAGGAATTGAAAGAATATATAAACAAGAACTGGGAGGAGATAAACGAAAAGACGCTTAGATACCATCTTCTCCGCATGAAGAGGATGGGATTTGTAGAAAATTCAAAGGGCAAATTTTATCTAAGGCCGCCAAACCTTGGCGACAGGCATGACCCCTCCAACTGGGTGAATTCCGTGCTTGAAGCAGAGTATAAGGAAGTAGCAGCAAAAGTAAGCGAAGCTATAAAAGAGATTGCTGGCAGAAATAAATGATTTTAGTGGTTTGATGCATAGGACTGATTACTTAATAATAGCGGCAGTTGTTGCAATAATACTTATCGCCCTTTACATAAGGGAGACGTCTTCTACGCAGCTGGTCATGAAGCTGGCCATGAACGCCACCGCAGGAAGCATGTATCCTTATCAAACGGTACAAATCCCAATACTTGTATCAAATAACGGGAGCAACATGGCAAGCAATGTAAGCCTAGAGATAACGATAAATGGGAATTTCTCTAGATATTATGATATAGGCCTTGCACCAGGCAAGGAAACCTATGTGATATACAATTTCACTCCGCAGGTTTCAGGAACCTATGAAATAGGGGCAGTGTTGGATCCAGGGCATGTGCAGGATATAAGCAATAGAAACGATACCCAGTCTGCAAAAACGGAATCCGTGCTCAGGCCATCTGCAGCTAACCCTTTCTCCATGCTAGTTCCGAATGCCCATGCGGTCTCATACTTTTATGGATCCCCTTATGCATTCAGCGTACTCAATTACCTAAAAAACTATTATGGCATAAATATAAGCGGGCTTGAGAATGCCACAGGGGCAGATGCGCTTATTATTCCGGTTCTAAACGCCACTTCTTCTATAATAGGCACAGAAGCGGTGGGATATGCAGGGTACAACGGATCATACGGCTACTCCATATGGCTAAACGGAGAGACTACACCTGAAATGCTAAAGGAAGGGATAGCTTATTACGACAGAAGCATCTCTTTCAGCAACGCCACTTCAAATGGGACTAACATGTATTTTGCAAGGTTGTCCAATTCCACAACATTATGCGATTTTTATTCAGGAGGATGGACCAAGCTGCTCGTATTCACAGGCAATGATGCATGCAATAAAGAGATTTCCAGCGCAAATTCCAATTCTTTGTCCATCCATCCGCTATTCATAGGCATTTCAAACTACTCTGCATTCTACAATACGACAAACATTGGAAATTTGTATTCCAAGCTTTCCAATAAGACCGTAATTGGATTTGTGAATGAAGGCAATAGCATGCTTGACATCTTCGAAATGACAAAGCCAGGCAACCTTGGAGGGATATGCTATGGGCTTATAAGCAACTACAGCGGAAGCCAATATTGCAGCGAATATGAACAGGCACCAAGCCAGTCTAAGCAATCTGTATCTGGAATAAGCATGATACGTACATACAGGAACCTGAATGCGTCCGAAGTCAGCGCATTTACATTTGTCAATACGTCCATGCTGTTAAGTTCCGTTCCACGGATAATAGATATGATAGGCAGCCTGAACCTGACAGGGAAAGGCATGAAATTTGTATCTGGATTCAATAGCTCATGCTCTTTCGGGAGCGGATTCAGGTGCTCTGGCATATCATTTAGCAACAGCACAATTACATTTAATCTCACGAACCTGAACAACAGCAGCATATCGGCCGGCAGTGCAAGCTGCTACCAGGGCATCAGCGGCCAGTCGGAAAGACTTAACTTCACGCTTGAAGCAAACCAGACGAAAACGCTAAGCCTGATATGCTACAACGGGGCTGAGAAAGTAAGCGGGATACCTCTTGGATTAATACTCAACATGAAGCTTAATTACAGCATAGGAGGCAGAGCGTATACGGCTTATGGCAACGCATATATAACAGAACTTGCACACTAGGGACAGTGATCCGTTTGGGGAATGTAGGCGAGGCTTTTCTAAAAAGGTACGACAAACTCACCGAGATACAGGCGCTTTCCTTCCCAATAGTTGGCAAAGGAGGCAATGCCCTGATAATAGCGCCAACAGGCAGCGGGAAGACGGAGGCTGCGCTTGTGCCTATTCTTGATATTATTGAAGGCATAGGGGACAAATCCGGGATTCTTGCACTTTATATAACTCCTCTGCGTGCATTGAACAGGGACATGCTGAAGAGAATAAAAACGCTTGCCTCTGACGCTAGGATATCCGTTTCCGTAAGGCACGGGGACACCCCGGCAAAGGAGAAGAAAGAACAGTCAATAAGGCCGCAGCAGCTCATCATAACCACCCCCGAGAGCCTGCAGACTATGCTTCTGAACCATAGTATTAGGGAGCAACTCAAGAAGGTAAGATTCGTGATAGTAGACGAGCTGCACGAAATCTACAGCAGTAAAAGGGGAGCACAGCTAAGCGTGGGGCTCGAAAGGCTTGCGGATATTTCTATGGATTTCCAGAGAATAGGCATAAGCGCTACTGTTGGCAGCAAGGAAAACATAGCCGAATTCCTGTTTGCGGGGAGGGAATACAGCATTGCAGAAACAAGCGAGAGGAAAAATATCGATATATCAATAGAGATGCCGAAGGAGAGCGATGCAAGGTACAAAGGCTTCGAAGATGCATTCGCATTAAACCCGGAATCGGCAGCAAGGATAGAGAGGGTTGTTGATATTGTAAACCGTTCGTCTTCGTCCATCGTATTCGCCAACACAAGGCAGGTGGTAGAGATGCTTGGGAGCAGAGTGCATTACCTCAGTTCAAATTATGAAAATATTCCAGATATGGCAGTGCATCACAGCTCGATAGACAAGGAAGAAAGGATACGTGTTGAAAACGAGTTCAAGGAAAGAAAAATAAAGGGGATAATAGCCACAAGCTCGCTTGAACTTGGCATAGACATAGGCTCGGTTGACATGGTAGTGCAGTATAACTCGCCGAGGCAGGCTACGCGGCTTGTGCAAAGATTCGGAAGGGGCGGGCACAGGGCAGGCGAAACTTCTAGGGGCATTATAATAACCGGATCGCTTATAGACGGCCTTGAATCCATATCCATTGGTGAAGCGGTATTATCTGGCACCCTTGAGAGGAAATACCCGGAGAATCTTGCCCTCGATGTGCTTGCCAACCAGATATGCGCCATTGCTCTTGAGTACAGGGACATAGATGTGGAGAAGGCAGCAGGCATAATAGCGAGGTCTTCTGCTTTCAGAAACATTGATAGCAAGGCATTCGGCTCCGTGCTGGATTTCTGCATACTGCAGAAGCTTGTAAGGGTAAAGGAAAGAAGGCTGTCCATAGGCGCCCGTACAATGGGCTATTTCTATCAGAACATAAGCATGATAAGCAGCAGGAACTTTTTTGTGGTGAAATCAGCGCATAATAACAGGATAATAGCCAATCTTGACGAAAGTTTCGTAGCCAATAACATAGAAGACGGATCTGTATTCATAACTAAAGGCCTGCAATGGAAGGTTCTCAGCATAGATGAGAATGTTATATACGTAGAGCCTAACGACACGTTTGAGGCTGCAGCGATACCTGACTGGGAGGGGGAGGACATACCGGTTACAAAGGAGATAGCAGAAAGGACATATGAGCTTGCGTCAAAGGGGCTGCATAGCGTAAAAGGCATCAGGATAGACAAAAATATAACATATGCGTTAGAATCGTTCAATAACGAACAGAAAAAGTATTTTTCCATTGATCCCGGAGTTCTGCAGGTAGAAGAACTTGATAATTACATAATAGTCCATTCGCCTCTCGGAAAACTCGCAAACACCTTTTTCGGCAGAGTGCTGAATCTTCTCATCGCAGCGGATACTGGCATAACTCCGCACATGAAAGTCAGCCAGTATGCAATAATAATAGACATAGGCTTCGGGAAGCACCCGAATATGGACAGAATAATGGCGGTATTCAAGAGCACAAACCTCAAAGCCCTAGCGGAGAACAAAAATGTAATGCGGAACTCTGAATTATTCAGGTACAAATTCGTGCAAATTGCCAAGGCATTTGGGGTGGTTGAGAAGAAGGCGAATGTGACAAAAAGCATGGCGAACAGGATAATAGACTTTTATGCGTCATCACCAATCTTCGAGGAGACGATAAGGGATATAAACAAGAACTATTTCGACATAAATTCGATAATCGATCTGCAGGAAAGAATCAAGAAAGGAAAAACTAAGGTAAATATCTATTACAGTAGCGGATCTGCGCTTGCAAACGAGATATTCAAAGAGTCTTATTATTATGCAGAGCTTAACTCGGTGGCAAGGAAAGACAGTGTAGAGGTTAAGGAATTCGAGAAAAAGCTTATTGACAAGAGCGTGGAGCTTTACTGCACATACTGCGGATTCAGGAGCTCAAGAAAAATTTCTGAACTGGCACATGAAGCAAAGATAGCCTGCGTGTCGTGCGGAAGCACTATGGTGTCGCTATATAAAATAAGCTATGAAGAAGCGGTTGAAAAAAAGAAGAATAAGAGGAGGCTGTCGCAAGGCGAAGAGAAGGAATACCGGGAGGCAATGAAGGTGGCAAGCCTAATAAGCTCTTATGGCGTGAGGGCAATCATGGCCCTTTCTACCTACGGAATAGGGCCTGGCACGGCAGCTATGCTGCTGAGGAGGCTTAGAAGTGATGACAATGCTTTCATCGCAGATCTTCTAAATGCGCAGAAGCAGTTCGTGAGGACAAAGAAATTTTGGGCTAGATGAGTAGTTGCACATAAACTTTAAATACGCCAAATGAGATTTTTGTTTGGAGGATTATGTATAGATTCAAAGAAGCCAGGAATAAGTACACACATATACAGGATGGAGAATTGGATTTTGGAAAAATAATAAGCGATGGCAGGAATAAGCTGCTTTTGCCAAAAAAGAATGACAAGATTTTTTTGTCTTTTTATAAGAGAGCTTCTTCCTTTGCAGGCAACTCTGTTGGCCTTGCCCGCGCAAAGAAATTCATGGCTTTTGTTTACAATGAAATTGAGTATGACGAGAGAGAAAAGGATATTTGGGATACTGACGGAAAAATGGTCGTAAAATTAACGGATGTTATATTGAAGAAATTGGCAGTGTGTAAGGAACATACGGCATTGGTTGGGATGTGCCTGGTAAATGAAGGCTCCAGGGTGGTTTTTGGAAAGGGATTACAAATAAACATTGATGACAGGACTTGGGAATTTTGGGGCGACCCGTATCCGCACATGTGGCTAAAAATCTACAGCAGCACTGGAAACCTGTATTACCTGTCAGTTTCAAACAACTGGCTAGTAAATCCAAGGAGCAATTCAAAAGAGGTAGAGGAAGCCATAAAACATCTTAAAAGGAAATGATTAGTATGGATTTTATAAGCAGAAACATCTACGATGGGAAAATGATGTCAGAGGACATTAGGAGATATGCATTGGGGTGCAGGCTTATAGACGCCGCTGAGGAAGGGGATATGTCCAGATGCAAAGAGTTGGTATTAAAATATAATGTGCCGGTAAATTTCAAAAGCGATTTTGGGGAGACACCCCTTATAGCTGCAGCATTGAAAGGTAATGTCGAGATAGGGAGATTCTTTTTAGAAAATGGGGCGCGTGTAGATGATACAAATCTTGCTGGATTCACTGCGTTCATATATTCGCTGCTGGAAGAGAAAATGGAATTTGCTTCCATGCTGCTGGAAAATGGTTACGATATAAACATCAAAACTCAAATAAGGGACATAAATGAATTTGTTTTGGGAGAAGCGACTCCATTATATGTAATGGCTAAATATTTGGTTGAGGATTCATTGGTATGGCTATTAGATCACGGTGCAAAATGCAATATCAAGTGCATAAATGGTGAAACCGCGATTTTTCCTGCATTAAGGTGCTGTTCTGTGAAGATGGTGCAGGCGCTGATAGACAAAGGTGCAAGCGTTCTAATAAGGAATGCATACGGTGAGACGCCTTTAAATGTATTGGAAAAAATAGTGAACGATACAAGATTCAGTCCTAACGCAAGATCAGCATACAGGGAGATTATGATCATCATTAAAGATGCAGAGTATATGGAGATGAAGAGGAACATCAGTAAAATAGCGGAGCAGATCATACGCAAAAAATAAATTGTGGATGTTTTCCTCCGGATTGCTTGCTTTTATATATTGCATGTGATATAAAATTATGAAATTAATCTTGGTAAGGCACGGAGAAAGCGCATTGAACCGCGTAGGCATACACCAATTCCCAGATTCTCCGCTTTCGGATGTTGGAAAAGAACAGGCTATCTCAGCAGCTAAGAGCCTAAAGAATATAAGGATAGGCAGGATAATGGCAAGCAATTATAAAAGGGCTATGCAGACTGCAAATATTATAAGCAAGTATACAGGGAAAAAAGTCGTATACAGCAGATTGATGGCAGAATGGAAGCGGCCTTCGGCAATTCAAGGCAAAATGCACGAAAGCAAGATCGCGATTAGGATAGCAGCACAAATGAAAGCGCATTCAAACAACCCTTTCTGGCACCATTCTGATGAGGAAAATTTCTACGAATTTAGGGAAAGAGTGCTCAAGATCATAAATATGATTGAAAATCGCAGGGAAAAAACGCTGGTTGTAGTAACACATAGCGAAGTCATATGCATGATTATCGGGATTGTTCTCATGGGCGAAGATATCGCTCCAAGTGAATTCAACAAGCTAAAAAAGACATTAATAATTGCAAATGCGGGAATTTCTGTTATAGAAAAAAATAGGGAAGGATTATGGAAAGTCCTTGCCTTAAACCATAGCATTGGCGTGGATTATTTCATTAAGTACGATTAATAGGTTATGCCTGTTTATAACTACTTATCATGCCTCATACATAGGCTTGAACATGCCAGCATCCTTTAGCTTGCTGCTTAGGCTTATATTAAGCATCTTCATAGTATCGGCAATGCAATTTATTAGTATTTGGTCTTCAGCATTAATATCTCCTGCCTCTATAAGAAGACATGGCTTTTTATATGGCCTGTCCAGTTCAGTGAAGAAATTATATGTTATCCCTTTCCCCGCCTCCAGCCCATCAAGCGTCATTTTTACTATGTTATAAGCGTATTCGAGCGGGAATCCTTTCTTAAGATTTATCCTGAGGCTGAATAAAAGGGCTTGGTATTCATTATTTCCGTTCTTTGTACCGCCTTGATTTAAATAGTAGCATACTGATCCTATTGTTTCATGTTCTATGCATGACTGTATGAATTGCTTAACAGCATAAATGGCCTTTATTTGGTTTGTAAATCCATTCTTGCTGTTTTCGTAAAATTCCATAGATATTGAGTTATTCAGAGACTTTTAGTTTTTTTGTATAAAGCGCTTATTTTCTGATATGATAGCCAGCATTCCTGCTTCAAGCGGTTTGGGCATTTTCTGAAGCAAAAATGTAAATATGCCAGAGGATTCGCACCTGCTCCAGCTGACTGTAAAAATATGCGGGCCCGGTGGGATTTGAACCCACGACTTATTGGTTAAGAGCCAATCACTCTGACCAAACTGAGTTACGGACCCATCACAGATACTTTTGTAGGAACTCCTTTAAAATGTTGTCAAATGCATTTCCAACAGGGCTTAGGTCGTAATACACTTGTACTATTGGCTTGTTTGCATCTACAAGCTGATTTAAGTCTGTCGGAGTTGCCGATAGAACCGCATCGCATGGTGCCTTATTTATTGTATACTCCAAGTCCTTTATTTGTTTTTCGCTGTAACCTACTGCTGGCAGCTCCTTGTCAAGTATAGGATACTTTTCAAACATCTTCTTTATCTCTCCAACTGCATATTTCTTTGCATCTACGAGTTCCCTTGCCCCGTATTTCTTGGCCGCTACGGTTCCTGCACCGAACTTCATTGAGCCGTGCGTTATCGAAGGTCCGTCCTCAACCACCAAAACCCTCTTTCTTTTTATAAGCTTCTCGTTCTCCTTATCTATTTTAACTATGGATTTTGCGTACACTATCTTTGCAGTATTGTTTATTGACTTTAGGTTTGATGTTACTTCTTTTATCTGTGCCTCTTTTGCTGAATTTATTTTGTTTACAAGGAGCACATCAGCAAGTCTTGCTGCAGTCTCGCCCGGATAGTATGTCAGTTCGTTTCCGCTCCTCAATGGATCTGCTATTGTTATCTGCAGATTCGGCTTTACGAAAGGAGTGTCGTTATTTCCACCGTCAAATATTATTACGTCTGCCTCTTTCTCCGCTTTTCTTAGGATCTTGCTGTAATCTACTCCGGCGTATACTACGAATCCATTGCGTATATGAGGTTCATAATCTTCTCTTTCTTCTATAGTTGTTTTGTATTTGTCAAGATCTTTTAATGTGGCAAATCTCTCTATTATTTGGTTTTTCAATACACCGTAAGGCATTGGGTGCCTTATTATCACGGGATTTACGCCGTGCTTCCTTAGGAAAAGCGATATGTACTTAGTCGTCTGCGTCTTCCCGCTGCCTGTCCTTACCGCAGAAACAGCTATAACTGGCTTTTCTGACTTTAGCATGGTCTTTTCCGGAGCAAGGAGCCAAAAATCGGCGCCTGCAGAATTCACTATGCTCGACTTCTTCATAACATCAAGATAGCTAAGGTCACTGTAAGACATTATGCATGCGTCAACAGACAGTTTCTTTATTAAGTTTGCAAGTTCCGATTCGTCATAAATTTTTATGCCTTTTGGATAGTTCTTTCCGCTCAGTTCCTTTGGATAGATTCTGTTCGATATGTAAGGAATTTGCGCTGCCGTGAATGCCACTATATTATATGCGGTATTATCCCTGAAAAGCATGTTGAAATTATGAAAATCCCTCCCTGCTGCTCCTATTATCAGGATTCTTTTTGCCATTCCCTCACCCCAATAATATGATATTTATAAAGTAATATATATGTACTTGGTTTTGGCGGAAAATAATCGGGTGTTTGTGGTTCTTAGAGAAGGTTTATAAGCATTGAATGCAATAAATACATGCTATTCTTTACGACGTCAAACTGGTTTTATGGAAAATTCAGGGGATGAATACAACGCTTCAAAAATAGTAGTCCTTGAAGGAGTGCAGGGAATACGGAAGAGACCGGCCATGTATATAGGTTCAACCAGTACTTACGGGGTTGTCCACTTGTTATTCGAAGCCCTTGACAATGCGATTGACGAAGCGCTTGCAGGATACTGCAAAAACATCACTGTGCATCTTTACGGTACTGAAACCGGAGATATATGCGAAGTAACAGATGATGGCAGGGGTATACCTGTGGATATAATGCCGAAACAGAATAAGAGCGCGCTTGAAGTCATTATGACTTCACTCCATTCTGGAGGAAAATTTTCACAGGAGAATTACAAGACATCGGGAGGCCTCCATGGGGTAGGTGTCACTGTGATAAATGCGCTCTCGGAATCACTTGAGGTTATTGTTAAGAGGGATGGACATATATATAGGCAGACATACGAAAGGGGATTGCCAACGTCGCAGGTAGAAATAATAGGAGATACCGATGGAAGAGGAACCAGCATAAAGTTCAAGCCTGATCCTGAGATATTCAAAGTTCCTACATTCGAATCTTCTTCAATAAAGGACAGGATGAAGTACTTGGGTTTCCTGAACAGAGGAATAAAGCTCACATTCATTGATGACAGATTCGGCACACACGAGGAGATAGTGTATTATTCGGAGGGGGGAGTGACCGAGTTCATAGCTGACATGAACAAGGGAAAGAATCCAATAACGGATATATTGCATGTAAGGAAAGAATTGGAGAAAAATGTGGTTGTGGAAATCGCACTTCAGTACAATGACACTTATGACGAAAGGCTTGCATCGTTCGTAAATAACATACAGACCCCCGAAGGAGGGACTCACGTAGCTGGCTTTCATGCTGCCCTTACAAGGGCAATAATAGGCTATGCCTCGAAATCAAGCAAGAATTCGGAACTCAAACTCAATGGGGATGATGCAAGGGAGGGATTGACTGCCATTGTAAACGTGCTGATGCCCGAACCCGAATTCGAGGGGCAGACGAAGGAGAAGCTTGGAAGCATGCAGATAAAGAGCTATGTAGACACTACTTTTTACTCTTTTCTTTCCAGGTACTTGGAAGAGCACCCAGGGGATGCACGGGCCATAGCAGAAAAGGTTGTTAGTGCGGCCATAGCTAGGGAAAGCGCAAGGAAGGCAAAAGAGCTAGTAAGGAGAAAGGGAGTCTTTGAGGCAAGCATTCTCCCCGGAAAGCTTGCCGACTGTTCTGACAGAAATCCTGCAGCATCAGAGATATTTATTGTGGAGGGGGAAAGTGCAGGAGGTTCAAGTAAACAGGGGCGGGACAAGAAGTTTCAGGCAATACTTCCACTCAGAGGAAAAATACTTAATGTTGAAAAGGCTACCACAGACAGGATATTTCAGAATCAAGAAATAAGAAACATTGTCACTGCACTTGGAACTGGGATTGCCGAGAATTTTAACCACGAGAATGCGCGGTACCATAAAATCATAATAATGAGCGATGCTGACGTTGACGGGAGCCATATACAGACGCTTCTCCTTACGTTCTTCTACAGATATATGAAAAAGCTTGTGGAAACAGGATATGTATATGTAGTGCAACCCCCATTATATAAGATAACAAAGGGAAAGGAAATAATTTACTGTTATAGCGATGCGGAGCTTGCAGACAAGACCAATAAGCTGGGAGGCAATTTCGGCTTGCAGAGATACAAGGGTCTTGGAGAGATGAACCCGGAGCAGCTTTGGGAGACGACGATGAATCCTGAACATAGAATACTCAAAAAAATAATGATAAAAGATGCTGAGAGAACAGATAGGCTCTTTACGGTCCTTATGGGTCTTGATGTCGTAGAAAGGAGACGGTTCTTGGAAGAACATGCAAGCGAAGTGAAGTTTCTTGATGTATAATTTGTGTGTGGATAAGTATGAATGAAAATGAAAGCAAAAATTTTGATGTTTCTCTGGATGAGGAACTGCAATCACACTACATAGACTATGCTATGAGCGTAATCATAGGAAGGGCGATACCTGATGTAAGGGATGGGCTGAAGCCAGTGCAGAGAAGAATACTCTATGCCATGAGAAGCATAAAGAACACCCATGATCAGCCGACGAAAAAGAGTGCCAGAATTGTGGGGGAATGCTTTGTAAAGGATACCTTTGTCCTTACGGAAAATGGGCTAATACCAATCCAGGATGTCAAAAAAGGAGATCGTGTTTATACACAAAAGGGATTACAAAAAGTTTCAGAAATTTATATAATGCCAAAACGCAATTTACTAAAAATAAAACTCAAGGGAGGAATAGAGAATACCGTTACGAACTCACAGAAATTTAAGATATTAGATAAGGATTGGAACATCTGCTGGAAAGATGCAAATAAACTGGATGTAGGGGATTATGTAGTTATGAAGCCTTATTACCCCGAGATTGCAGAAGAGGTTTGCTTGGATGGAAAGAGGATTAATGAAAATATTGGATATTTGCTAGGCCAGTTTCTCTCTGTGGGATTTGTTATAAATGGCAATGAAACTGGTAAATATTCTGATATAGGCTTCTACTCTGCAGATATTAACGTAATAAACCATATCGCTTACTGCTTAAAGCAAGAATTCGATTATTCCACAGATATTGAAGAAAAACACCAACAGCTCAATACAGCCAATGGGCAGGTACTAATAAGTAAAATTTACCAGATAAGGATCAGCAATAGGCAAGTATGCAGATTTTTCGCCGATGCTTTTGGCCTTCTTGGATGCGAAGCCCGGCCAACACAAATACCTAAACAGATTTTTGGAAGCCCGAAAAAGGTCATATTCTCTTTCTTAAGCGGCCTTATTGACGGAGACTGCTATATACATAACAACGAGAATGCAATAGAATATGCAACACCATCTGAAGATATTGCCAACAGACTTTTGGTGTTGTTGCATCATTTGGGAATATTTGGGGAAAAATATTTTACTCAACGCAGCAAGAGGGACATGATTATACCAGAAAAGAATGCAATTGGTCTAAATGAAGATGTCTTTAGCATCAAATTCAATGGTATTAATGCCGGATTTTTAGCGGAAAATTTGGGATTACATGATAAAAAGAAGAAAGAGAGAGCGGAACATTTGTCGGATAATCGTTTCCTAATGATTGATGACGACATTATGCCTTGGGTAAGCGAAAAAGCATTTGACGGATTAAGAGAGGAGGATCTTGATAAGAACGGGTATGAAGATAGCAAGGCGGATAAATCCTGGCACGAAGCAAAGTATGGCGAAAGAACAAAAACCAGCCATGGTTCATATCTGCGGATGCTATCTTTACAGGTATCACAAATAATTGAAAGAGGCATTAAAGACAAGCTAGATATGTCCAACCCCAGGCTTTCACATCTTATAGATCTTGTAACAAAAGAGAATATTCGTTTTTATCCTGTAGCTTCTATTGTCAATTGTAATGAGGATATAACGTATGATATACAGGTAGAGAATGAACATGAATTTGTCGCTAATGGAATGATAGCGCATAATTGTATCGGAAAATACCACCCACATGGAGACATATCGGTATATGAAGCGCTTGTCAGAATGGCCCAAGATTTTTCAATGAACACAAAGCTTGTCGAAGGGCAGGGAAATTTTGGATCGGTAGATGGCGACCCGCCTGCAGCAATGAGATATACAGAGGTTAGACTTACAAAAGCCGCAGAGGACATACTTTCTGATTTAGATAAAAACACCGTAAGGTTTGTAGGAAATTTCGACAACACCGAAGAAGAGCCTATTGTCCTCCCGTCGAAGTTCCCGAATCTTCTCGTAAACGGATCATACGGAATTGCAGTAGGAGTTGCAACGAGCATGCCTCCGCACAATGTAAATGAAGTTTGCGATGCAATAATACATGTACTTGACAATAAGGAGGCAAGTGTTGAAGAGATACTTGGAATAATACGAGGACCTGATTTTCCTACGGGCGGAATTGTGGTAATGTCAAAGAGTGCGTATGAGGGGTACGCTAAAGGAAGAGGGCAAGTCCACGTACGGGCTAAAGCAGACATCGACGAGAATAAAAAGAATATAGTGATAACAGAAATCCCATATAACGTTAACAAATCCGCAATGATAGAAGGCATAGCAAATCTGGTCAATGAAAAGAAGATAATAGGAATAAACGACATACGCGATGAGAGCGACAAAGAAGGCATACGCATAGTCATAGAACTCAAGAAGGATATAAATGGGGAGAATATACTCAATGCGCTCTTTAAATACAGTCAGCTTGAGACTACTTTTCCTGTAATAAACCTTGGAGTTACTGGGAACAATCTCAAGACGTTCAACGTGCTTACGCTCATAAATGCGTTCATAGACCACAGAAGGAACGTCGTAAGGAAGAGAAGCGAGTTTGAGCTCGACGTTGCTAAGGACAGGCTACACATAGTAGAAGGGCTAATAGTTACCATAGACAACATACATGATATTGTCAAACTCATAAAGGAGAGCAAAGAAACCAAAGAGGCAAGGCAAGGAATAATGAATGCGTACTCCTTGAGCGAGAAGCAGGCGGATGCGATATTAGACATGAAGCTCTCTAGGCTGACGCATCTTGAATTCGATTCACTGAGCAAGGAGAAGAGCACGCT
Source organism: Microcaldota archaeon (assembly GCA_021791245.1). Taxonomy (GTDB): domain Archaea; phylum Micrarchaeota; class Micrarchaeia; order Micrarchaeales; family CABMGC01; genus JAJYWY01. Next base: position 53,314 of record JAJYWY010000007.1, on the reverse strand, counting down.
TGAAGAAAGGATTTCATATTACTCGGGGGTTCTGGAAGATCCAACAAAAATAGATGGGATAATAAAAGAAGAGACAGAAGAGATGAAAAGGCTGTATGGCAGGCCTAGAAGGACGCAGATAATCAATGAGGAAGAGTTTGATGATATAGCAGAAGAGGATACTATAACAGACAAGAAGACTACAGTAATCTTCACCAATACAGGATACATGAAAAGACTTGACATAGGTAGCTACAAGGAACAGGCACGGGGAGGGAAAGGGATAACTGTGATAAACCTAAAAGAAGGAGATTATGTCAAGCAGATCCTCTCATGCAATACAAAGGACTTCCTGCTATGCCTTACAGACAAGGGCAATGCGCATTGGCTAAAAGTATATAGAATCCCTGAAGCTGGCAGGTATGCAGAAGGAAAAGCAATTGTCAACATGCTGGATCTCAACGGCGAGAAGGTTATAAAGATATTCAGCCTTAAGGATTTCGAAAACTCGAAAATGCTTCTTCTTACCGAGAAAGGATTGATAAAGAAGATGTCTACGCAGCTCTTCTCACACCCAAGAAATAAGGGTATACGTGCGCTGCACGTGAATGAGGGAGACCTCCTTAAGGATGCAGTAAAATATACTATGGAGAAAAATGTTATAATAGGAACAAGGAAAGGCAGCGCAATAAAGTTCGATGAAAGTGATCTTCGTTTCATAGGAAGGACGTCTATGGGTGTGCGGGGGATAAAGCTAAAGGCAGGGGATTCTGCGCAGTCAGTGATAGTATGCAATGACAATGGATACATACTTACGATTACTGAAGGAGGATATGGCAAACTGACCGAGATAGACAACTACAGGAAGCAGAGGAGAGGCGGATCTGGGGTGAGAAATATAAAAATAAATGAGAAGACAGGAATGGTGGCAAAAATTGGTTTCGTAGAGAATCTTGACAAGTCAGAGATAATGCTTATCAATACTTCTGGGATAGCGATTACGTTTGGCACCGACGAGTTGAGGATAACAGGAAGGTCTGCGAGAGGTGTGAGAGCAATGAGACTTCCAAAAGGCGCCAGAGTAGTAGATTTCAATATTACAAAAAAAGAGGAATAATTAAGTCAATAGCAGAATTCCTGAACTAAAATAGCATGATTTTCTGCAATCTATTATAAACGAAGATATAGATATGTTTTTATAGGAGAGATTAGTTAACTTAGTACTTCTTCGATGATATTATGCATGTATTTAGCAAGAACAGAAAACGATTTAACAAAGGCAGAACAAGTTCAGTAGGAAACGGCAAAGATAAAAACAAGGCAGGTTTCAGGAATGCCAGGATTAACAAGTCTACACCCCCTTACCGTGTCGCAAATAATCATGCATCATCTAATGCAAACAAAAAGAAAAACAATTTTAGAAAAATTGATAATCACAGGCACCTTTCTAATAAACACCACCATGTTTATCAGGACAGTGCACATAAATCTGTGCCAGTAAAGCAGAAGGCGGATCCGGAGATTGCAAAGAAGCTTAGGGATGAGAAGAAAGAGGAAAAGTATGCTGTTGGTATTGAGTATATAGAAAAAATAGTTGCCACGCCAAGGTTCTCTGAATTTGCGCTGTTCATAGGGCAGAACACCAACGAGATAATGAAAACGCTAGCTATGCCAAAAACAGATGAATATATCGCAGAGAAACTCAATATGAAGATAAATGACGTAAGGAGAGTGCTCAACAAGCTCAATTCGGAGGGGGTAGTTAAGTATATAACCAACAAAAATGAAAAAGGATGGATAACGTTTAAGTGGTATATAGATAAATCTAAACTGGAGAAAATAATGGCCACCACCGAATCGGCAAGGTTGCTTGAGCTTGCAAACCTTCCTATAGACTGCAACGACTTTTTCTTCTGTGAAAAATGCTTTTCAAAAAACAACGAAGTTCTTCCTTTTGATGTTGTTTTTGAAAAAAAATTCAGGTGCGGGACCTGCGGTTCTTCCTATAAAAGGGCCAACAGGGAATATGCAGAAAACCTAATTAAAAAAGTTATTACTACAGCGAGGTAGAGTAGCCAGGAGTGCTCGCCGGGCTCATAACCCGGAAACCGGTGGTTCAAATCCACCTCTCGCTATTAAAACAGGGTACAGTTCCACTATTATTTTTATTTCTTTTCTAAATAAAAATATATAAAAGAGAAAAATTAACAATACAATTATATAATACAACAGAGAATAGTGGAAATGTAGGGTGTTATGGTATGGAGATTTCTTTTAGCTTTTTATATACGGCGTATCAAGAAGAGAAAAAAACAAACGAAATACAGCAGCTTCCAAAGGATTTTTATACTTCTGTTGGTTTTTTTATGAAAGAGCAGGAAAATAAGGAAGGATCAAAAGAACAGAAACAACTAGAGAACATAAAAAAAATTGTCTTCGGAATTAAGAATATTAGGAAGCAGAAGATACTTCTATATATAGCATACGACAAAAGCATACCTATAAAAATACCAGAAGAGGAAGAAAACCTTTATTACAGAATAAAAAGCATAATGGAAGGAGAAGAGAAAAATGAAAATATAAAAAAAGTTAAGATAAAGTTAGGAATACCAGAAGTCATATCCCCTTCTGGAAACAAAATAGGCCCATTCAACCAAAACCAGGTTGTGGATATAATAAACAAAGATGATATTGAATTTTTGGTGTCAAACCAAATAGGAGAAATAATAAATTGAGTGATTAGATGAAAATAGTAAAGGAAACGAATACATTCTGCCCTAAATGCAACAAGCATACGCCACATGTGGTTAACATATATTCAAAGAAGCCGGAACTCACATTTAACATGGGAAAAAGAAGGCGAGAAAGAAAGCTTCAAGGGTATGTGGGGAAGGTAAAAGGGCAGGCGAAAGTGAAAAAAGTATCGAAGAAGCAGAAAGTCATACTGGAATGCAAAGAGTGCAAATACTCTGTAGAAAGAGTAATAGGCACAAGGACAAAGAAGAAACTAGAGATAAAGAGGTAAATAGGTTATGATAATACCAAAGAAACTTCCGGACAAAGATGAACTGGTCCTCATAAACATAAAGAAGGTGATGCCATACGGTGCATATTGCTCGTTGGTAGAGTACAACATAGATGCATATCTCCCCGTAAGGGAAGTTGCTTCCGGATGGATAAAGAACATACATGAATTCATAAAAGAAGGCCAGAAACACGTAGCCAAGGTAATTTTCATAGACACGCAGAAAAATGCTGTAGACGTGTCGCTCAAAAGGGTACGAGAAAAGGAGAAGAAAGACAAGATAACGGAATACAATCTTGAGAATAGAGCACAAGGATTCTACAAACAAGCCCTGATTGCCGCAAAGATACAAGACGAAGCCAATATAAGAGACCAGATATCAAAGACGTTCGTAACGTATTCCGAACTTATAGATTACATTTACGAAAACAAGAAACTTGATAATGTAGATAAGAATTTCGAGAAAGCAATGCTGGAGATAGTAGAGAAGAACATAAAGCCCAAAGTTTATGAAGTATCATATATAGCAAGCTTCCAGGTATACAATACTGAATCCGGCATAAGCACGATAAGAAAAACGTTCCACGAAATAGAAGGCCTTGACGTTACAGTTACATATCTGGGTGCCCCTAATTACTCATTGGTGGCAAGAGGGGATAATTATCCAAAAGCCGAAGAGAAGATAAAGAAAGCAGTTGCAATAATGGAAAAGACAATAAAAGGCGAAAAGGGTTCGCTTGCCATAAAAAAGGAAGCACCATGAACAAGACCAAGATATTCTACAAGAAAATGAAATTCAACAAGCCGGTGATGATAGTAGGCCTGCCTGGCATAGGCAACGTAGGAAGCATGGTGTGCGAGCACATCAAAAACGAGATTGGGGCAAAGAAGTTTGCAACACTATATTCCCCTCACTTTCCACACCAGGCAATAATGCTTAAAAACGGCATGTTAAGGCTTGTTAACAACCGATTCTATTATGCAAAAAACGCAGTTAAGCATGGAAAGGAAAAACACGACTTGATAATACTCCTTGGAGACATACAGGCCATGACTCCGGAAGGCCAATATGATATAAACGAGAAGATAGTGAGGTTTTTCAAGCACCTGGGAGGACATGAAATATATACAATAGCAGGGTACAATTCTGCCAAGGGCAAGGCGGAGAACCAGAAAGTATTTGGTCTCACCACAGACAAGAAAATGATTGAGACCCTGAAACGCCATGGTATAATATTCGGCGAAGCCCAAGGCACAATCTTCGGCGCATCAGGGCTTATCGTGGCATTTGGAAAGAAACACATGATACCGAGTGCATGCATAATGGGCGAGACTGAAATGCTGGATGTTGATGCGGACGCAGCGAAACGCGTTCTCGAAGTATTGCAGGGCGTGCTAGGCATAAGCATAAGCATGGAGAACATAGACCATCTTATAAAAGCAACAAGAAAAATGATGAGAGACATAGAAGAAATGGTAAAGGAGTCGGAAGGCGGTGCAATGCCCGCACCAAACCCGGAGAACTTTACATATATACGCTAAGCGCTAGTAATCTAGCCTGGTAGGATACCAGCTTCCCAAGCTGGATGCCCGGGTTCAAATCCCGGCTGGCGCATTCCTTCCATAACAGAATAGAATAAGCTTATAAATGCAAAATAAGATAATATATGGAATCAATGGGAGGTATACTTAAGATATTTAGGCAGAACAGTGGGAGTGATCCAAACCTCGTTCAGGCAAACTCTACCCTTATAGACCTTATGAAAAAAGAACATGAAGAGTGGCGGCAACGAAGAGAAATGCGCATGGAAGGTGAAATATCATATTACTTCAATTATACTTACAAAAAGATATACAACGATATGAAAAAGAAAATACGAAAGGGGCATAAAACTGGATTAATAAGAATTTATTTACATAATTCTGTTGAGGAAAAAGAATACATTGGGTCTAAACTACAAAATAAAATCAAAATTGCATCAGCGATAAAACCTATGTTAGAGAACCAAGGATTAAAGGTAGAGATTAAAACAGATTGGGAACCTATAATTAGTGTATATGGTGTATCCTACTCTGGCAGAGATTCACTCTGGCTTGAAGTTAAGTGGTCGATAATCTAAACATTTGCAAAGGTTTAAATATAAAGATATCCCATAAAATAGGTGTATGGCGCTTCTTGAATATATAATACTTGGAGTAGTTGCACTTATTGTAGTAATAATAGTGCTTATTTACAACAGCCTCATTGTAAAGAGGAACAGGGTGCAAAATGCATGGGCACAGATAGACGTGCAGTTAAAGAGAAGATATGACCTTATTCCAAACCTAATCGACACGGTAAGGGGATATGCAAAGTATGAGAAGTCAGTGCTTACAAACGTCACCAAACTAAGAACTTCGATAATGTCCGGATCTGTGCAGGACAAGGCCCAGGCAAACAACCAGCTGAGTCAGGCCCTAAAATCCATATTTGCAGTGGCTGAGAACTATCCTGACCTTAAGGCAAGCGCAAACTTCAAGCAGTTGCAGGACGAACTGGAGGATACAGAGAACAAAATAGCATTCGTAAGGACTTCCTACAACGATTACGTGCTCGACTACAACAATGCTATACAGGAGTTCCCAGGGAATGTGCTAGCGGGTCCTATGGGCTTCCAGAAATCAGACTTCTTCACCACTCCGGAGGAAGAGAAACAGCCTGTTAAAGTGGACTTCAGCGATCTATCTGGAGACAATACCCAAAATCAAGCTCAAGGACCGCAAAAACAGCAGAAAGGTAAACAAAACAAGTAAAAGTGCATTTAAATGGCAAGCTTTTTCGATGAAATAAATAGGAACAGAATCAAATCAATACTGCTGATGGCAATCTTCGGAGGCTTTTTTGCAGCGATAATATACCTTATAATCATAATCCTTGGAGGGGGGCCTCTCGCCTTTGGGGTAGGAATTGCAGTAATAGCGTTATATGCCATCTTCTCCTATGAAATGGGAAGCAAGATAGTGCTTAAACTATCAGGGGCCAAAAAGGCAGACCCAAAGCAATATCCCTCGCTTTACAACATAGTAGAAGGGCTAGCAGTCGCAAACCAGCTTAAGGTACCGGAAATATACATAGTCAATGACCCTAATCCGAATGCATTCGCTACAGGAAAGAACCGGAACAATGCGTCCATAGCCGTCACAACAGGGCTTCTTTCAATGATGAGCAAGGAAGAGTTGGAGGGGGTGTTAGCCCATGAGCTGTCTCACATATACAATAACGACATTCAGTTTATGCTCATAGCTGTAGTGTTTGCAGGCGTAATAGGGCTGGTGGCCGCATTCTTTAGGGGCTTCCTCTTCTTCGGCAATGACCGGGAGGGCAATGGCATATTCCTTCTCATAGCTCTTGCAATAGGCATATTGGCCCCAATATTTGCGATGATATTAAGGCTTGCAATATCCAGAAGAAGGGAATATATGGCAGATGCTAACGGCGCAAGGATAACCAGGGCGCCAATGCACCTTTCGAGCGCACTAAAGAAGATCCAGGAATATGGGAAAAACCCCAATGCGACCCCTGTTAGAAATGCGAATGGCATTAATGCGTCTCTCTACTTTGCGAATCCTCTAAGCGCAAAATCAATAATTAATCTTTTCTCAACGCATCCTCCGATAGAAGAAAGAATAAAACGGCTTGACAAAATGTACTGAATAAAAAGAAAAAGAAAAAAAACAATCAATTGTTCTTTTCAATCTGTTTTATGGCTTCAGAAACCCCATTTGCCTCCTTTTCAAGCCTGTCCTTGTACTCTTTCAAGAGTTCAAGCTTCTCTTCTTTTGTAAGGAAGTTTCTCATCCCATTTCCGCACTCACACGCGTTTCCGCACATTATATCACCTATAGTATATCCTATACATACAAATATTTAAATATATAGCATATCCTATATTTATCCTGGTAATCCATTGGAAAAATACTACGGATGCGACATGAGGGGTCTTCTATCATTCCAGATACTATGGCTTCTCTCGAAAAAGGATATGCATGGAGAGGGGATAGCAAGGGAGATAGAAAAGAGGCGAGGAGAAAAGCCTAAGGCAGGAACGCTCTATCCCGCGCTCAGGGATTTGAGCGAAAAAGGCCTAATAATCGGAAAAAAGAATGGCAAAACAGTAGTATACAAAATTACAAAAAAAGGAAGTTCATCTGTAATGCATGCAAAGGAGTACTTCATAAGGTCTTTTGGGGACATAATCTCCTCATAACGTGCTTTCACAGAGGTATAAAAACATTCCCTTCGTATTAAATATGATTGCATGGCACAAAAGATGGGAAAGAACGTGTCTGTCTTGATGGGGATAATAATCCTGATAGCTGACCTGTATTGGACGTACCTCGCTTATGGGGCACATTTCGGTACTGGCATCACTCTCGGAGTGATAATCTTCTTGGCAGACATAATATGGCTTTACTTTGACAGGTAGTTTGCATTTTGGCTGCACCCGTGCAGCCTTTCTTTTATGTTAAGCGATATATTAAGTAATTAAATGCCAGGTCGAAATAACGTAACAATATCTGAGATAAGGAAAATGGTTCCAGGAAGGAGCCTGTTTTCGGATAAGAATTCTGCGCGTCTTGTAATAATAGGGGGTTCTGGTGAATACTATGGCGCACCGGTTTTAGCTGCAAATTCCGCATATAACTCTCTGGCTGCTCTAAGATCGGGCGCAGGATATGTCTCTATTTTTGTCCCTAAACAGATACTACGAAATGCCAGGAGTTTCTCTCCGGTACTTGTTGTAAAACAATCTGGAATGGAATTTGTGGAACTAACTACTGAATTAAAGCATTCTATAAATATGGCAAATGCTGTTATAATCGGTATGGGCATAGGCTCAAATGCGAACGCATTAAGAGAAGCGCTAAAAATAATGAATTATGCCGTTTCCCATGAAAAGAAAATAATTATTGATGCAGATGCAATATTACTAATTCATAAGCTCAAAAAAAGGACGAAAGATATTGTAATAACCCCAAATGACAGCGAGTTTTACCGGCTTTCTGGGATAAAACCAAGCAGAAGCGACGTAGTGGAAAGAGTAACGGCTGCAAAAGCCATATCAAAGAGGTTCGGAGTCGTTGTTGCCTTAAAAGGGCACATAAATGTAATATCTGATGGTACAAGAGTGAAAGTTATACAACCTAAAAGTGCAGCGCTTGCAACTATGGGTACAGGAGACGTTCTCAGCGGCATAATCGGTGCATTCCTCGCTATGGGGACTGATGCGTTTTATTCGGCAGTTGCTTCAATATATGTGCATTCGATTGCCGGGGACATGCTCTACAAAGAAAAGGGAAGCCACATAATAGCTACAGATGTCATAAACATTATACCCGAAGCAATAAAACGCGCTACCGGAAGAAAATAATGATTTAAAAGATAACTGCCATTTATTCTTTTTCGTCAAATGTAAGTCCACCTTTACAATAAACGCCAATAACAAGGAAATACTTTACACGGTACCAAGAAAGCTTGCTACAACTCACCAACCCTGCATGGTGCCCATTGGCTGCATATTCGAAATACAGTGCATATGTTGCACAAACTGTTGAACATACTATTCAAAGGGTTAATATTGCTTAGCATCGTATATATATTGGCGAGAAAATGGAAGCTTATTGCATGAAATGCAAGCAGAAGAAGGAGATGAAGGATGTTAAGGAAGTCGAAATGAAGAACGGGAAGAAGGCAAACCAGGGAGTGTGTCCTGTATGCGGAACAAAAATGTTCAAGATAGGCGGAAAATGAAGATACGCATACAAGCACCATTCTGTATATAAAATGCAAAAGTGATGCAGTTATGCACTCTTTAGCTTATGGCTTCCTTAATTAGCACTACAATCATGGCCTCATCTGCAGAAGTCAGTTTCTCCAGCGCAAATACAACATCCTACATAGGCCATTCGTCAAGATGCGCTTTGCCTCTGAAACCCAATGTAGCATACATTGGCTTGAACTTGCCTGCATTCTGGAAGAAGCAGATAATGTCATTACCCTAAGCATAAGCTGGCATCCCATACCGCATCCTTGGAGAAAGTTCAGGTGCATTAACTGTGATTATGGCATTGGCCTTCCTGGCCATAGAGCGGTAAGGCTCATCCATCTTGGAGATGGCGGCAAGCATTGCCTCTTTGCCAATAGCCAATGTTGTTTGTCATCAATGTGGTATTGTACCAGCTATAGATATTTGTATCCTGTGTAATGTAGTATTCATATCTGAATACTATCTTCCGAGACACAAGACGCACATAAGGCATATCTCCGGCAAGATAGATTCAAAAAGTTTTCATGTTAAGTATCCTACGTGTTCTTACCATTATCTGTCATAGTATTGGCAATATCCTTTGTATTGGTAGTTATAAGGCAGATAGGTAACGTCAGATTGCAGATATGGCAGATAATCTTTGGCGGGGCAATCGCAGTGCTTCTAACAGGGCAGATATCAGTAACGGCGGCGATATCCTATATAGATCCTACTATTATAGTCTTTCTCATTGGAATCTTTATCATTGGCGAAGCACTGACAAGAAGTGGATATATACAATACCTTGCTTACAGGTTTTTTAGGCATTTTAGGTCTGTTGATAGTCTAGTACTTGCAATCCTTTTCTCTATGGGCTTTGCATCCATGTTCATGCTTAATGATACGATGGCAATCATTGGCACCCCGCTAGTCATGCTCTTTGCAATCAAGGAAAGGATAAGTCATAAGCTTATGTTGCTGTCCCTTGCATTTGCGATAACAATAGGCAGCGTTGCAAGTCCCATCGGCAATCCCCAGAACCTACTTATAGCCTCAAGCGGCTTTGTAAATGAGCCATTTGCTACGTTTTTCTCAACTCTTTTGATACCGACACTAATAAACCTTCTTGTAGCCTATTTAATCCTTAAGCTGTTTTTCAAAAGCGAGTTCCGCAATAAACAGCTTATACATGGTTATGTAGGAATAAAAGACAGGGAACTGGCTAGACTTTGCAGATTCTCTCTTGTCCTGCTTGGCATTTCCATTCTTTTTTATATTGTGATTGAGATTTTTGGTTTTATGCATAATCTGAGTTTTGCATACATTGCAATTATATCTCCCTTGCCCATATTACTTTTCAGCAAGAAGAAAGTTTCCATAGTCAAACAGATAGATTGGTCAACAATAGTGTTTTTCATAGCTCTTTTTGTGTTAGTGGGCAGTGTATGGCAATCGGGGTTCTTCCAGAATATTACAAATGGCCTGCACCTTGACATAAGCTATGTTCCCACTGTACTGCTTGCGAATGTTATAGGCAGTCAGTTTATTTCCAATGTGCCAATGGTGCTGCTATATCTCAAGCTTTTGGCATACACGCACGTGACCACAGCAACTGCAATGGCCCTTGCCGCAGGAAGTACGATAGCAGGCAATCTGTTCATCTTGGGGGCTGCGAGCAATGTGATAATAGTACAAATGGCAGAGAAAAGATATGAAAAATCTTTGTCATTCTTTGATTTTGCAAAAGTAGGTATTGTTGTTACAGCGCTTAATGTGCTTATATACTGGGCGTTCCTGAATATATAGAGTGGGCCTAATGTAAAGGACTTGAACCTGAAGTGCATCGTCCAAAGCATAAGATGCTCCTAAGATGCATCTCTAGCAAAGAGGATTTTTATATTTCAAGCCGATATCAATAGGTGTTAGAATGGCAGATTCAAATACGACAAAGAATCACATTAACTATGTATGTTGAATAGTATGCACATGCATTTGACATCAAGATACGGTATACGCCGGTGATTCCATCATACGCTATATAACATCTAAAAATGCTAAGATAATGTTCGTGGGGATAAATCCACATCCCGGATCATACAGACGCGGCATTCCTTTTTCAAATAACAAAATGTTCTGGTATCTTCTGAATCGTTCGGGAATAATAGATGAAGATATCGAGGTTTTGAGAAACGACAAAAGTCTGGGGCAGTTATACAAAGATAGATTTCTAAAGGTGTATAATCTAAATTTTACAAATATAATAACCAGGCCCTCGCGCGATGTATCCCAGCTGAAGCGTGGCGAAGAGAATAGCGGTAGGAAGAGGATCTTACGACTGATTTCTATGAATAAACCTGGTGTAGTATGTTTTATAGGCAGGATAACCTATTCGAGATTCACAGGCAATAATAACTTTGAGTTTGGCTGGCAGAAAGATATCCATAACTCAAAGGTGTATGTGATGCATTTTCCGATAAGAGGAAAAGCGCAGGTCAGGATTAGAGAATTACATGAGATAAACAAGGTGATAACACATGACTAAAAACAGACTGCTTATATTTACTGTAGGGCATTCTACGCGCAAAATCAGTGATTTTATGAAACTGCTGGATGCATACAAGATAAAGGAATTGGTAGATATACGCAGTATCCCAAGATCGAGGGCCAATCCGCAGTTCAATGAGAAACGGTTTGCGGTCAGCCTAAAGGGGCATCACATACGCTACGTGCATATGAAAGGACTTGGAGGTCTCAGGCGTCCGTTGAAGGATTCAGCCAATACCTACTGGTACAATGCATCATTCAGAGGTTTCGCAGATTATATGCAGACCAGCGAGTTCAGAGAGAGCCTTCTCGAGCTTATAAGCCTGGCAAAGAAAAGGCAGACTGCCATAATGTGTGCAGAGGCAGTGCCATGGAGATGCCATAGATCGCTGATAGCAGATGCGCTTCTGGTCAGAGATGTGGATGTCAGGCACATCTTCAGTCCTACCAATTCAAAACCACACGAGCTAACAAAAAGTGCAATGGTGAACAGGCTAAAAATAGTGTATAAATAGCTAATCTGCAAGAGATACATGTGCATTTATGGATAATGTTGCTGCAACGAGCAAGATGGTAAGGCTTTACATAGCTACTGGGTTCCTGTATTTCGTAATCGGTACTATGCTTCTTGCTTTTAGCCTGACAGGCGCAGCTGCTGTAGATAGAGACCCGATATTCATACTATTACTGTATGGGTTTGTCACACAACTGATCTTTGGCGTATCATACATTTTTGTGCCTGGAGTATCACGCAATAGTGGAGCAAATTATAAGGTAATAGCCGCAGAATATGTCCTCCTAAATGCAGGGATAATTGCATTTGAGGGTATTGCGCTAACAGGGCAGAAGGATGCCGCAGTAATCCTTGGGGGGCTGATGGCGATGATTGTAGCTGTTCTGCTGCATGCAGTCAACATATGGCGCACAATAATCGGCAGGAAAAACAGAAATACGGCATAGCGTGAGAATTAAGTCATCTTTGATAATGCATACTCACCTGTTTTATCATCGATATAATCATCCATCCATGGATAAGTGCCTTCTTCCCTCCATTCTATAGTGTGCTGTTCAACAACTGTTCCAAGTCATCCTTAAGGTTGCCGTCTTGACTTTTAAGCAACTGTCAATCCCTTTAAATTTGCTCTTATCTGATTATGCTGCAAGTCCACATTGGATTGTTGAGCATTGTGATCGTATCTAAATGCATTGCCCGATGCTCAAGATGTGCATAGGCACATCTCCGACAGCAAGAAATACGCAGATTCGTAATGGTTTGCAAACAAGACATTATCAGGTTTTAGAATATATAAAATATGCGCTTGTACTGCATAATTTAAGTTAAATTATGCATTTAAAACGCAAGATTTAAATAGACAAACTACAATGTAATCTCATGGAAACGGAGCTGATTAAGCGAGTAATAAAAGACCAGGAAGAAGAGGTGCTATCTAAATTCAACGCTGAAAGAATAATAGATAGGGAATATTCTACTGAGATTCAAAGACATATTACAAAGACCAACGCAGTAGTAATAACCGGAGTGAGACGCAGCGGGAAGTCAACAGAAGCACTTCTGCTGGTAAAAGGGAAGCGCCATGTGCATCTAAATTTTGATGATCCTTCATTAGAGGGAATGAAAGGCCCGGACTTGGTAAAGGTTACAGAAGCAATGACAGAGTTAAAAGGCAACGTAGAATACATAATATTAGATGAAATTCAAAATGTGAAGGGCTGGGAACTTTATGTATCTAGACTTCGCGAAACCAAAAAAGTGATTGTGACAGGAAGTAATTCTGAACTAATGTCAGAAGAATTAGCAAGTAGATTAACCGGGAGATACACCAGTTTTACGGCCTTTCCTTTTTCTTTCAGAGAGTTTCTTGATTATAACAGATTCAAGCCAGAGGTATATTTAACAAATGATATAGCAAAAACCAGGGGATTTCTTGACAAATACATGCTAATAGGCGGATTTCCAGAAGCGTTAGCATTGGGTGAAAGGTTCTTAACACAAATTTATAGTGACATCATAACAAAGGACATAGAAAGAAGGTATAGTATAAAACACAGATCAACGTTTAGGGAATTCTCAAAATACATAGTTTCTAACATATCAAAAGAAATGAGTTACAACAAGCTGAAGAATATATTCGGGATAAAGAGTGTGCATACGGTTAAGAATTATCTAGGTTTTTTGGAGAAGGCGTATATTGCATTCAAAGTAGACAAGTATTCCAATAAACTAAAACAGCAGGTTTTGACAGGCAAGAAAGTTTACTGCATAGATACCGGACTCGCAAACGCCCTCGGCTTCAGGATCGATGAAGAAAAGGGAAGGTTACTTGAGAATGTGATAGCAATAGAACTTTTGAGGAGGAAATCGTATTGGAACATTCATACAGAGATATACTTCTGGCAGGATTACAAGCAGCATGAGGTAGATTTTGTAGTAAAGGAAAGTGGCTCGATAAAGCAACTAATACAAGTTTCATATAGGATAGAAGAAAGTGATACCAAAGAGAGAGAAATAAGGTCACTGCTGGCTGCCTCCAAAGAGCTAAGGTGCAATAACTTATTAATCATAACTTATGACTTTGAAGGCGAAGAAGAAAAGGATGGCAAAAAAATAATATTTATGCCTGCATGGAAGTGGCTGCTGCTTGCAAGTGGAAGTAGCTGAGTTATAGCTTGTGGCACGGGAGCAGAACCTGAAGGCCATCGCCCGAAGCAGGGATCGAACCTGCGACCTCATGGTTAACAGCCACGCGCTCTACCGCTGAGCTATTCGGGCATAAAGAAGGGAAACGGCTCCGCAAGGTTTATCACTGCCAATTGCGCAGCAGTATCCATTACGGCATTGCTTTCTTCCAATATATCATTTTCAACATTATATCTTATAAAGCTTGATTTATAGTGTTCCCTGACTTCGGAATACAAAAGTGCGTCCTTGAACCAGAATAACCCTATGAATCTCTTCCCCCTGTGAGTAAATTGGTATATCCTGTCCATACCCCCTCCGCTGCTTTCTATATCAATTAGGTATGATTTTAAGAGCTTCCCCGGTTCTTTCACCCTAATAATTTTTATATCCGCCGCATCTGTTTTCCTTTGGTCTAAGAAATCCCTGTCCATCTCAAGTATAGGTATGTTAAGCATTCTGTAACCATGGGATTCAATCCTACTGTCAGCTAACATGCACGACTCAACAGAATCCTCGTTCTTTGGGGAATAAACGCAGAATTCACCCCGCTTTTCTGTACTTACTAGATATAATATCCAGAAATCATCAAATTTTTCTCCTGGCACAGAGAGAATGAAAGAATCCCCTTTTTTATTCAGCAGAATTGGATGCAGCCTTCTTGATGTGTAAGCAAACCTTGCAAGTTCTATAACGTTTGCCATTTTTACATAATACGCTTCTAATTTTGGTTTTTTGCCATCTGACAATCAATCACTTAAAACATGCAAGAATCCCGGAGACTTTTTGAGATATATAAGCTTAACATACATATAAATATGGTCGTCCATACTGTCAGAAAAGTCAATAGTGTTGTCATTGTATTTGTATCTGGCAAAGCATCCGGTTATCTTTCTGCTGGAAACGGCGTAGAATAATACTTTATTCTCCGAAAGGTTTTCAAACAAGTCGAATGCGAACATCACGGTTTTTCCCTTGTCGTTGAATATAAATGCATTGCATATCCTATCGTCCTCTACAGACTTTTTGACAAGGCCCCTTATTATATCCTCATATCTTTCAAGCCTTATCACATTCACCTTTCTGGCATCCAGTTTCTTTTCCTTGAAGGCGCTCTTGTCTGTTTCTATGACATTTATGAAGTAACTGTTCAACTTTTCGACTTTCTCGAAATTAATAGTCTCTGAATCCGAGTTCTGGTAGCTTATGATATCCGCATTAACTTCAGACAACGCGCAATACGCAATAACGGTATCGCCTATCCTGTCATAAGGAAGCATAAGGACAGTGTTTTTCCCTTCTCTGTAAGAGAGCAAATCGTTGTTATTTACGCTGAAGTTGCATGCAAGCCTGGCTAGTTCAACCGGAGTTTCCAGCCATACCTTGTCAATATTTATTTTGGCTTTGGTGTTCCTCTTCGCCATAATAATCTAGACCTTATCTTTACTTTGCAAAGGCGCTGTAGATGTAGTTCAGCAGTGATATAAATGCATATACCGGGCCATAAGGCATCGGGGATAGTACAACTCCCTGTCCAACTGCATTATAATCATTCAACAGGCTAGCCTGAGAGAGAAGGTTTATCCTGTAAGAATTTGTAATAAGCGGACTGGAGATAGAAGTAACAGTAAGATTGAACTCATAGAGCCCAGGTTCGCTCGCATAAACAGGGTACACAAAAGTGGTATTTGTCCCATGGAGGGAAATCACCTGGTATGTTTCATTCCATGCCGGAAGACCATATGCTCCTATCAGGAACGGATCATCGGATATGCCTGTATTGTTTATGTGCACATATAGGTTTATTGGCTGGCCTATTCCTGCGCTTATATTCTTTGGGGATACGGCAAGACTGAATACATCAGTAGTTACGTTGACGTATGCAGTTACTGTGAGATTGCCCAGCTTTGAATAGTTTCCAACGTTTACCGCCCTCAATTCTATAGCATATCTTCCGTCAAGAGCGTTCGGCGCCACAGTGATCTTCATCTCCATGGGATTCTCGTAAAGCGGGCTTGCCTGAGAGGACCATCCTTGAGGCAATTTCTCCGCCTTCAGCGTATCCCACCCTATGTTAACATACGAACCGCTTGCATTTGTAGTTGCTGCAGAGGCAAGGACATAGAAACTCTGGCCAGGCCCTACATTGCCAAGGAACACGCTCCCATTGTTTGTAAGGTTCGCATTGATAGGGCCCGCTATTGAAAGATAAGTGGCATTGGACGATACCATAAGCGCTATTAGCGCTATTACAGAAAAGACAGCCTTGCTTATGCAATCACCCGTTAATTCTATGAACATAGATTCTTTTATTCTTTGCTTAAGCGCCTCTTAAGCTCTTCTATTGAAGAAATGTCTGTAGGATCTACCCCCCTAAGCTTCGCCAGATGGTAAGTAACATAATCACCCCTGTGCACAAGCCCTATCATTTTCTCGAACTGCGAGGAGCCCTCAGCTACTACTTCCTCCATCTCTGTCTTTGTTATCTCTTTTGTAATATCTATCCTTTTTTCAGACCTGCTGTCTTTGCCCCCGGATATAGATATGAAGAAGAACTCGTTTTTTCTGTAAGTGTCCCTGAGTGCCATTGTGTCGTTATGATTCAGTTCAGGGAAGAAGTTAGAGTATGCAATCACTTTCGCATTCTCATTGAACTGCGTCTTCCATCTGTATGCCACAGACCTGTATCCTGGTATTCCATATATCACCGGTATGCGCCTGGTCTCCCATATTTTCTTAGCAATATCCTCATCCTTTATGTTGTTCTCGTCTATCCTTTTTAACAATGAATATGCATAATCCACATCCTTTTCTGAAACAACATTGAATGAAAGAAGAAGGGGCATTAGCATGTATCCAATGGCAGACCTGGGCTGTAGCCCTCCAGGAACATTTACAAAAACATCGGCTTCTTTTTCAATAATGCCTCCAGACGAGATTCCTATTGTTTTTGCCCCTTTTTTCTTAGCATAACTTAAAGAGGAAATAGTCTCTTCAGTATTTCCAGAATAGCTTATAGCTATGAAAAGAGTGCCATCTCCTACAAAATCAGGTATATCGTATGAGTCGGACGTGTATACAGGCATTTTTGTGTACATCTCCTGAAATATCTTGCCTACTATCCCTGATCCCCCCATCCCCCCTATTACAATATTCTTTGTGCCTTCCGGCACATCAAATTGCACACGTCTCTTTATCTGTTCTTTGAGAGATTGCAGCTCTTCAAGAAACTTCATTCTATTGCCTATTTGCTTTTCCTTATTACATAAAGTACTGCTATAACCGCAATAACAACTACTATTACTATGACATAACCTAGAAGCGTGTTTGTTGGGTTTCCTTCTATTATTGTAGAGTTGGTGCTGTTTATGCCCAAATTGGTGCTGTTTCCCACTACCCCATACGGTATGCTGCTGCTCTGGTTTTGCGATGCGTTGACAGGCACCGTTGTAAACGCTGTCTGATTTATAGATGCGTTTATGGTCGTTGTAGGGGGAGTAATTTTTAGATACGTTTCGTTGAATATGGTTTCATTTATAATGTCTATGCCAAGGTTGGCTGGTCCTGAAGGCATGCCTCCATATGCCTGCAGTATAACCGTGTAATTTCCCAAAGGAGTAAACTGCGATACGCTCACATTGATGGAGCCGTTGAATGCGGGCTGGTCAAAAGAATCAGTAGTAGATGTAGCTATGCCATAATTGCTCAAATTATATGCATTATTTACAATTAGCAGTGCGGTTGGAAGCGTATTCCCACTGGTTTGCGCTACAACTGATACAGAATAAGGCACAGATACAAATGACCCTGGATACATAACTATAGAATTTGGCGTAATTGTTATGCTTGATATTCCAGGATTTGCCGCAACTACGAATAGCATAACGGAAAAGGCCATAAGTGCTGTAACATGCTTCATTTCAACAAATGGATTATTACGTTTACATTTATATAACGTACGCTGCTAAGGCAAATTATGCTGCATATCATCTACTGCCATGCCGCTGCAACTACGCGCAGAATATTAAAAGGGGATGCTTCAGCATACATCCTATATTAATAAAAGAATATAAAAAAAGAAAGCAGTGGGCAAACTCCCATAATTTGGCAATAAGCTAAGATTTAGCGGAACATGCCCCACGCCATACCCCAAGGGGTGGCATTAATTACTCCTGCTTGCGGACCGAACCACAAAGACCTCTCAATCAGCGTCAGCATGGATATCCCGCTTGCATATACGAATATGTTGACAAATATGTCAACAAGGAGTATAAGCAGAACTGCGGAAATTATTACTATACCTAATGAAGTAGTCCACCTCATCTTCTGCTGGTTTGCAAGCGCTATAAGGCTAACTATGAAGTCCCATATGCCAAAAATCAGTAGAAGCGGAACTGCCAGAGGTACTGCCCAAAGGTATCCGAACAAGGCCGAAGGAAGCTTCGAATACATCGAAGCGTTCAGCGTCTTATCAAAGCCCTGCTTGAACTGCTTTGTTATGAAAGCACCAACTATATGCAGCACTGCAGCCTGTATGAATATCAATATAGGCACCAATATCCAAAGCACTACTATTGGTATTATTATAGCTCCTGCCCATCCAAATCCAACAAAATTGGAAAGGAAAGGATATGCACTGAGTGCAGGCGCTGCAACTCCGAACAATAGAAGCGATAGAAGAATGTAGACTACAAGAGGAACAACAGTTGCCTTGTAATAAAACATGTAGGCTTCCCCTACATCCATACTCTTCTTGGTCGTTTCCCAAGGGTGCAGTATTGCATCTAACCCATCCCTAAAATATTTTACTGTCATGTAATCAATATAAAAGCGAAATGAAAGCTTTTAAAGCATAGCTATCCATCCATAATTTTGGAATTTATTGGTGCATACCTATAAGTGCAATATTTCATATGCATAGCACTTATCCAAGCAAAAACTGTTTTACCTGCATTCAATCAGCATCAAAAATTCGCCAGGGCAGGGATTTGAACCCTGAATTCCGTGAGGAAACCGGTTTGCCTGTGTGTCGCATCATCAAATCAGCTCTTGATATTTTATAACTCAAGACCGGCGCATTAACCGGATTCTGCCACCCTGGCATGTGTAGTATTCTCCGCTAAGCTATAATAAGTTTATGAAATAGAAAACGAAAAAGAGGCGAAAATGTTAAGGAATAGGAATAAAAAAACAACAATCAACTTGCCGTAACGTTTGCCTGCGCGGAAACTCCCTCCTTGCCTGTTACCCTTATGCCATATGTTTCGTTGTCTATCGGCATTATTGCCATAGGGCTTTCCCCTCTGGCTATTATCCCATTAAATGCGAAAGTCACGGACTGCCCCGCATTTATGGTGTAGCCATTCGGCCCTTCAGCCTCGCTCTCTGTGAAAGGCAATATTAGCGTGCCATTCGTGGACACAAGGAAATTAAGCGTATTGTGGAAGTGATCCTCAAAGTTTAATGCCTTCCTTATATTGTCCTTGAATTCCATTCCTGAAACGTTCAGGTGCGATGCTATTGCAAGGCTTGCGTTTATTCTGTTTCCAAGCAATCCGTCGAGTTTGCTTAGCTTGTCTCCGTAAGTGGCATTGCTTCTAAGCACGTTGCCAACTTCTACTTCTATATCCCCTCCGACATATGCATTCGCGTGAGAATTAGGCTCAGAAGCATTCACATGTTCATTAGAATTTGCTTCCACCGTTGTAGATGCTGTGCTAGATCCATACCCATATCCCCCGTATCCCTGGAACCCCACTGGCCTTATCTGTTTGATAATGCTGGAATTTATCGTTGCATTAGCAGTGATGCTAACAGATGAGCTATTGTTTTTATGAGTTTCATTCTCCCTTGCGGAGCTTCCGGCGTTGGAACTTTCCGAAGAGAACCCATTTATTCCTATTTGGCCAGAGCCTGTAGGCTCTCCCCTGCCTGCGCCTATCTCTGAGGATATATTCACACGTTCGCTTTCATTCTCCACTTTTATGATCCTGTTGACAATTGTAGCATTGAAGTCTGCTTTCATATATCCATATAAAAGTATATTTTTTATCACAACAGACGAATTTCCATTGTCCTTAACAGTTACAGAAAAGCTGGTTTCATTGTTGCCATTGGACAGCGATGCGCTTGATATGCTTATGTTGCCCCTTTCTAAGTTGAGTTCGTTCCTAACATTGCGCTTTAGGCTTTCATTTCCTCCAACCCTGAGGGCTATTCCATTGCCCGATGCATTGGAAATTAATACTGCCTTAGCGGAAGGCACCATAAGGAATATCGTTTGGTTTCCTGAATATATCTCAAGCACTGACGGATTCATGTCTACAAGCACTGCCCTTGTGCTATTCGCGCTTATTGTGGCATTATTCCTCACATTAACAGTTAGCACATTGTTAGGAACAGTGACGTTGTATTGTTTGCCGTCAACAGTTATCATAACAGACGCTATTGTGAATCGCACAAGATTTATCGAAGAGTTGGCGCTTACGTTTGCCGCAGCAATAGTTTTAGTGAGATTTACCACAGAAAGCAGGTTTATGCTTCCGCTTGCGCCTGTGTTTACGAATCCTGAATTGCCGCTGCCAATCTCATGTACCTGCACGTCGGAATATTCCATAGTTAGCGCAGTAGTATTTGCAGGCACACTTGGAGGGTCTGTAAGCGCTACAAACAAATTGGAAGAGCCTGAAGTATAAGATGTATTAGTGGTATAATTTGTGGTATAAGAAGCTGGAGGAACATATAATGCATTTGAAAACAGCACATACAATCCTGCGAGAATTACAATTACTGCTATAACCCCTATCAAAACTTTTGTGTTCATTATATAACCAAACAGAATATATAATAAAAATTAAGTCTGCACAATATTAATAAACATATCCTAATTACTTGCCGAATCCTTGATTGCGCATCTCCTTACAGCACATTTTAATATTCTATGCAGCATCAAACTACTGATGAGAGTTCCAAGAGTAGTTTTTATTTATGCTGCCCTTATTTTATCAGTAATAATTATTGGCACCCTAGGAACTTATTATTTTGGCCAAAGCGGACAGTTCAACGTAAAAATAACCCCAGTAAATGCATTCTATTTTACTGTAGCTACCATATCTACTGTAGGCTATGGAGATATAGTGCCAGTCACAGATACTGCAAAAATATTCGTATCCCTATTCATACTCTATGGCCTTGGTGTGTTTCTTAGTGCTATAACATTGATTTTTAATGAATTTATTAATACTAAAGTGAATTCTATGGCTGGAAAGATATCATATTTTGACAAGATTGGCTTGAATAACCATGTAGTTTTGGTAGGCGCTGATTCGGTTAACATCAGTATGGCGCAGATAATGAAGAGGCAGGGCAGGAACTTCATAATAATAACCGCAGATAAGGTAATTGCAGACAGGCTCCATACAAATGGATACAAGGCGTTCGTAGCAGACGCCACTTCAGAAGAGGATATGGCGCAGTTCAAGCTGGACAAGTGCAAGGCGATAATCATTGATTTGCAGGATGATTCCAGAACAGTTTACGCTTTGATAGTTGTTAAAAGCCTTGCAAAAACATCTGAGATATTCGTAGTTGCGGATAAAACCGATGTGGAAAAACATCTTAAGAATCTTAAGCTGATTTCGGATAAAAGGATAATAAATCCGGCGATAGCAACTGCCAACAGCATAAACAATCTCTTAATACATATGTAAACGTTATATTGAGTTATACGAATAGTTCAAGCTCTGGAAATAATTCTCAGGATTACCTACATCGAGCCATTCTTCCTCCTCAAGTATCATACCATACACATTATTTCCTTTAACAAGATTCTGTATTCCCGGAGTCAGCTGCTTTTCCTTTCCATCTTTCATTTCATCCCCAATCTTCCTCAATTCTGCGAATATTTTTGGTGAGAATATGTACACTCCTATTATTGCTAGATCGCTTTTTGGAGATAACGGTTTTTCCTCAACGTCTGTTATCTTCATGAGCATATGCCCCTCAAATGCCAGTGTTTCTTTTCCTGATGCTATTCCGTATCTTTCAGGTGAATCCGTCTTCTTCAGGAAGAGCAGGCAGTCCATTTTAAGCTTTCTGAAGGCCCTTGCTCCCTCCCTGTATCCCCCTGTCATTAAATTATCGTCAGTGCAAAGAAAGAAAGGTTCGTTACCAACAAAGGAGGCTCCCCTCATAACTGCATCTCCGAAACCCTTGGCCTTCCTTTGGTAAACGAAAACTGCATCCTTCCCGCTCTCCAGCAGGTATTCGCGAAGCAGTTTCTTCTTTGAATCTACAACAAAGCAGAATTTTCTCACACCCGTCTCCCTTAAATTATCCATTATCTTGTCTACAACCGGTATGACCCTTATCTTCCCATCCCCTTTATCGAATATAGGGAGCATTGCCTTTGGAACTTTTGAAGTTACGGGCCGCATCCTCGTGCCTAATCCTGCAGATGTTATCAAGGCTTTCCTTATATTCATGGTCATGCATCTTTTAATATCTCTATTACGGCCTGCCTTACCGCTTCGCTGGAATTGTATTTAGGCTTCCATCCCAGTTTTCTGAGCTTTGTGGAATCAAGCAGGAAGTTTCTTACATCTCCCTCCTGGCTATCTTTGCGCTTTATCCTGAATCGTTTCCCTGCAACATCCTCAAATATTTCTATTATCTCATTTACTCTCGTCTGGTCTTTGTTGCCCACATTGAAAACGCTGTATCCTTTCCCTGCTTCCTTTATCGAAATATGAATTGCATCAATAAGATCATGTACATATACATAGCTCTTTTTCTGGTTGCCATCCCCCCATACCTCAAGAGGCTTCCCCTCCTTAATCCATTTTGCATAATTATATATTATTCCATGCCCTGTCCTTCCACCTATTATGTTTGCGAACCTTAACGATATAGAACGTATCCCATAACTCATAGAGTAATAGCTTACTAAGTTTTCTCCCATTGCTTTAAACAGGCCATATCCTGAGACGGGTGCAAACGGTGATTCTTCAGGCGTCGGAACTTTTTTCGCATATCCGTAAACTGTGGAAGATGACGCAAATACAATGGTTTCCGCATCGCTCTTCCTTGCAAGCTCAAGAGCATTCAGCGTTGCGGTAACGTCTCTCTCGTAATGGCTTTTTATATCGTGCATGGACCCTTTTACATCCGGGTTTGCGGCAAAGTGCATCAATACCCTGACGTTGCCAATCTTTGGCACCATATTCCTAAGGTCTGCCTTTATAATTCTTGCATATTTGCATACATAATGGCCAGTAGAGAAATCGTCAATTACTGCAACATCGCTTTTTTTTGCTACAGTGTCTACGAAATGTCCACCTATGTATCCAGCCCCACCAGTAACGAGATAGTCCATCATTCTCCATTAAATAAATGTCCGGAAAAATTTATATATTAATGAATGTTAAGAGGGCTTGCCGGTAAATTTGTGATAAAACCGATTAAGGCGGAAATAGGAAAATCTGCAGGCAATACATCCGAAAAAAAATTGTTCTGCTGCACCTGAAAGAGATTAAAGCGATAGCTGCACCTCTAAAGGATATCTGAAATAGTTAAGTTGGAGCAAAAAAGCTATAAGTGCGCAAATCCGTTTTTGTGAATGCTGGATATGGCTCTTCCTGACGGATCATCCATCCCTTTGAATTCCTTGCTCCATTTTATTGCAGCAGGTGTAGAGCACGCTATAGAAGGACCTACAGGAACAGTCATTGCCGCAGCGTTGCTTTTGAAGTATTCGCTGAAGATACTCCTATAATAATATTGTTCTTTAGAATTAGGGGTCTGCACCTTGAACCTCTTACCCGCATTTTCCATCATCTTATCCGTTATGTGCTCCTCGGCGAATTTCTTCAGATAGTCTATCCATCCATATCCAACCCCATCTGAAAACTGCTCTTTCTGCCTCCACAATATCTCTTCAGGAAGCATGCCCTTGAATGCTTCACGGAGTATGCCTTTTTCAATATTAGCTCCCCTGCACATCTTTTGCTCCGGATCAATAGACATCGCATAATCTAGAAATTCCTTGTCGAGGAAAGGTACGCGCGTTTCAAGCCCCCATGCCGCAGTGGACTTATTGGCTCTTAGGCAGTCATATTTACTCAGCAGTGATAGCTTCCTTACGAGTTCCTCATGGAACTCCTTTGCATTTGGGGCTTTATGAAAATATAAATACCCTCCGAATACCTCATCGGATCCTTCACCTGAGAGGACCATCTTTATTCCCATAGACTTAATCTTCCTTGCCATGAGATACATTGGGGTAGCTGCCCTTATTGTAGTTGTATCAAATGTTTCTAGGTGGTATATTACATTGCGTATAGCATCAAAGCCTTCCTCGATGCTGAACACGATTTCATGATGCACCGTGTTAATATATCTTGCAACTTTCCTTGCATACTTCATATCGGGAGAATTTTGAAGCCCTACGGAAAATGAATGTAACCTGGGCCACCATGCATCTTCTCTGCCTTTCGATTCTATCCTCTTTTTGCTGTACTTCATAGCTATTGCGGCAATTATGGACGAGTCAAGGCCCCCAGATATAAGAACCCCATACGGAACGTCGGACATAAGTTGCCTCATGACTGCTTTCTCGAGCTCCTGCTTTAACTTTGGAAGTGAAACCTTCCTATGCGGAATATTTACCATCCAATCTCTTATGTACCAGGTAACAAAATCTTTCTGCATGCTGTCATAATAACATCCTGGCGGAAATTCCATCATTTTCTTGCAGTATGGCTCAAGCGCCTTCATCTCGCTTGCGACATATGTAGCACCGTCAACATCCCACCCTATATAGAGCGGAATTATCCCTAGGTGGTCCCTAGCTATGAAATAGCTTCCTGACTTCTGGTTGTATATAACAAACGCAAAGATCC
This sequence comes from Microcaldota archaeon, assembly GCA_021791245.1. Classification (GTDB taxonomy): domain Archaea; phylum Micrarchaeota; class Micrarchaeia; order Micrarchaeales; family CABMGC01; genus JAJYWY01. The sequence goes on along the minus strand of JAJYWY010000007.1, from coordinate 28,384 downwards.
CATTTAGCATTTCGATGCACTTGCTTCCATACTCCTCGTAAAGGTATAGTATTATTTCGCAATCGGATTTTGTCTTCCATTCATGCTTCCTTTTTAGAAGCTTCCTGAGAGCCATGTGGTTGTATATCTCCCCATTCACGGCCAAAACCATCCTATCTTTATCATCCACCAGCGGCTGGGCCCCATTTTCTATATCTACTATCGAAAGCCTTTCATGCGCTATAGCCGCGTGTGCATCAGAATATACTCCGCTCCAGTCTGGTCCTCTGTATCGTATGCGTGAAGCCATGCTTATCGCTTTCTCCCTTGCTTTTTCCTTATTGATCCTAAAATCGAACATACAAGCTATTCCACACATAAAACTCCCACATTGCCTACTTGGTGTATGGCACTGTATTATTCATGGTATATAAATTTTAATACAATAAAAGAGTATAATTTTCAATATTTTACCACATATTTATATATACTATTGGAATAATTACAATTATGGATGAACTTGACGAGAGAATACTACATCAATTAGAAGATGGAAAGATTAGATATATGGGCATATCAAAGAGTGTTGGGGTGCCTGTATCTACTGTACATTCAAGGGTGAAGAGGCTCGAAAGGGAGAAGGTAATAAGGAAATACACTGCAGATATAGACTGGAGAAAAGCAGGGCTTAACGTATCAGCATATATACTAATAGACATCGATGTTGACGAGCTTAAAAGGCTTGGGAAGACGCAGGACAAGATGCTCAAGGAGCTTTTGGGCATAATGTATGTGAAGGAAGGCAGCATAATAACCGGCGAACACGACCTTATCATAAAAGTGGCAGCTAAAGATACCTTGCATTTGCGTGAAATCCTATTGGATTATATAGGAAATGTAAAAGGGATAAAGAAGACAAACACCATGGTAATATTAGGATGACTTTTCAGGTGCAGATACGGATAAAATAGGCATTTGATTTGGCTGCGATAAATTTGGTACGAATTCGTGCAATGACCACGACGTCAAGAATTTCAAGTTACCCAAAAAACACCTTGGAAATTTGGCACTTACTGCGATTTATCCGCAATATGCGCCAAAAAAGGCCATAAATAATTCCACCTCCTGTTGTGGCAGTCTAGATGATTTTCCGCTAAAATACGGTGACAGAAACTCCAATTGCGCTGATAAAGCAGTAATGCATGCAATCGCAAAATAACCTACTCATAAGTGTCGAAGACTTCCTGATAAGTATCTATTGTGCCTATATCAAACCACTTCCCGCGATATACTCTTCCGGCAACATCATGCCTCTTTGAAAGCCATTGTATGAAGTATCCTGGGGAGTCGGGATGGTTGTTCATCCTAAGATACTCGTCAAAATAGTGTAGCGCCTCTTTTGGTATTATGTATATACCAGTGCTGACAAGAGTGGAATCGGGCTTGCTCGGTTTCTCGGAAAATTTTACTACTTTTCCATTATACATCCTCACAACTCCAAACCTCCTAGCTTCCTCCTTCGATTTTATATTATATAGCGCTATAATTGGATCATTCCTCTTTCTGAAATCATTTATTAGCTTTCTTACATCAAAATCGAATACATTATCTCCGGCTATCACAAGCAGGTCGTCTTTTATCCGCGCTTTTTTAATCGCATACATTATGCCTTTTATTGCTCCGAACTTTTCGCCTTCGTGCAGTGCAGGCTCTTCTATGAGCTTCATGTTCTTCTTCCTATGCCTCTTGTGCCAATATAAAAACTGGTCGAAGAATTTCCTGTTAGTGGATATATATATGGTGTCTACACTCTTCGTAATATCTATGCGCTCTATTATATAGTCGAGTATGGGCTTCCCTCCAAGTGGGAGAAGAGGTTTAGGTACAAAATACGTAAGCGGTTCAAGCCTTGTTGCGAATCCGCCGCATAGTACTAGCGCTTTCATGGAAATCATTTTAGATTTAAAGTATATATACCATTATGAAATCTAAACTTATAGATATGATAGCTCAGGAAAGGATTAATATACTTGCCAGACTGGCCGAAAATGAAGAAACAAGGAATACACAAGAATCAATAACACGAGCAAAAAGGTATGCACTGATCGCAAAGAAGATAAGTTCGCATTATAAGGTAAAGATGAGTAGGGACGTGTCTAACAAAATATGCAAAAGATGCAGCAACTTTCTTGTGCCAGGCATAAATTGCACCGTCAGGAAGGCGAGTTCGCCTAGTTGCATCATATATACCTGCGATTGCGGGAAACAGAAAAAAATTTTGCTTGAATCTGCAAAATGATCATTTTGCCCCAAGCGCTATGAGAAGCCTGTTCACAGCTTCTGCAGTATTTGCATAACTAGTTGCAGTTATGACATTCTTGTCTGCTTCTACGCGGTTCCTGGTAATTACACCACTGTAAAGCGATACTGCATCTGCTACATTCTTGCTCTCTGGATAAGCTATTTTCACATTCTTTATTATGTTTGATTTCGCTAGGGCTTCAACAGCATTTCCTATGCCCATCACAACCTTTTGTTTTGCAGCAAATTCCTTAATCGTCTCAAACAATGGTCTATATTTGTTTAGCTGATATTGATCAAATCCTGGTCCGTCTATTATTATCAATGCATCGAAATCATGTGCATTCAGCGCATCTGCTTTTAAATCAGGATGGAACCTTGCGCCATGGTATCCTGTACATACCGATGAAGTGTAGCTTGCTATATGTGGTTTTACCCCCCATTTATTCAGGATAATTATAATTTCTGAAAGTGTCTCATCCCTGAATTCATTCGGCGGTATTATTATTGCAGCGTCCATTTAATCTCCTTCTATACTACTATATTCCTCTTCAAGTGCTCTTCTTCTTTGATTATAATGTATACTACTATAATTAATATTATTATTACAGCTATTCCAAATTCAATGTTGTATAGTGAAATAAAGCTCTCTTTTATAACACTGCCTCCATATGCATCGGCACTTTTGGATATTCCAAGATATGAGATGTGTGTGCTGACGCTTCCTAGGGGCACGTCAACAAGTGTTACAATGCCATTTTCTCCAGTGTAGAAAGAAGAACTGCTGCCGTTCGCAAATATGGCATTTACAAGCGCATTAACCGGGAGTGAGAAGAAGTCTGTTGTGCTTATTGTTACATTATATACGCTAAGGTTTATCGGCATTATTGAAGGTGCAGATACATTAAACATATAGTCTATTGGTATATTGGCATCTTTATACACCGCCAGATTCAGGTTATATCTTCCTGCAGCAAGGAATATCCTGTTTGCAGTCTTGTTTTCTATCCTGAAATAAGCATCTATGTTCCTGCCATACACATCCCTTCCATCTAGGTAAACTTCATACTGCCTCTGAAATACCGGATATATTGACAATGGGCTGGTAACATTTATTGAGATATTGCGCGTTCTGCCGCCATTATTCCATCCTATGAAAGCATACCTTTCTGAAGGTTCGGAATACGACACATTTGGAGTAACATATACTCTTGCGACGCTACCGTTTGCATACCATCCAGAGCCCGATACATTTGCAAACTGGTAGCCAGAGCTTGCATTAACATAGAATTCTTTTATCCACAAAGCGGTTATATTTTCATGGCCGTCTACTGTGAGCTTCCCGGTCTGCCCCTTATTCCCATTGCTCCATCCCGCAAATATTATCCTTGTAGTCCTGTTTATGTATATTATATTAGAATTTATGCCATACGACGCCACGCTATTGTTTTTGTACCATCCGCTTCCCTGCGCTTTTCCATAAGGTGTTTCGATATTTACAAAATATTCCCTGTTCCAGTTTGCATTCTCAGTTATGTTGCCGTAAATTATAAGGGCTACATTATTCTTTGGTCCAGTATATGATCCAAACCCGCTTCCTATCCACCCAGAGAACACTTCTCTTGTATCCGCACCGATGTAGGTGACATTAGGTTCTGAAATATTCACTTCAGTATATGGTATGTACTGGTTTCTGCTTGTTGTATATCCATATGCGGAATTTATTCCCAGATAATACGTAGACGACCACAATGTTGTGAAATCCGCTGGTAGAAGAAGCCCTGAGCCAACAACGAAGTAATTGGCCCTGTTTCCGAATTCTGTCACCCCATAGGGATCAGGCAACGAGGTATCGCTGCTATCACCATATCCAATGTATGAAGTCGCCGAAGGCACAGGAAGCCATTTACCATTTTTATAAATCGAGAAATTCATGAAAGCAACATCATGTATCTCCTGTGTATTTATGCTGGTGTTTGCAAGCTCTCCGAATGCAACCGGAGAGTTGCTTCCCGAGGTAGAAGATCCCAGCGAGACGTTTCCCACAATTTTACCATCTACCTTGAAATACCACATCCCGCCATCTTCAAAGAACGAGTAGTTGTGAAAGGTCCCATTGTTTCCGGCGGAGCCATCAGGGCCTATTCCTCCAAGGAATGCAGATGTGGTGTTTGGATAAAAGTATTCATAGAACCATTCCGCATCTCCTGCATGAAGTACCTCATTGTTCCTGCATCCCGAATTATCGCAAAACGACGGATACTCGGCAGTGTAATTTTGCACAAGATATCCTATCTGAAGAAATGCATTGTTCTGCAGGTTTTCGCCTACCCAGAATCCCAGTGATCCAGAATTTATACTTTGATCTATGGTTTTTATCATTATCGACGCGCCATTGTTCTGCGAAGAGCTGCTCGAGCCCCTAGCTCCGAATTGGAACCAATATTGCGCATAGTAGCTGTTCCCGATGATGAGCAACGCCAGCATAAGCAAAAACAAAATCCTATACCCTCTCATAATCCATACCAAGATTCTCCAATTTTTTCAATATAACCTCCCTTTCTTTGCTGTTGAATCCCTTCCATTCTATTACTGCATTGTCATTTTTCAATGTTGTACTGTAAATTGCCTGTTCTATCATATCTGATACTATTCCATTATTAACCATTGCGTATTCTGGGAAGATGTGCGAGAACGCATATCCTTTTTCAAGCGCAAGCTTGGTAAATTTATCTGGATAATGCGAGCCACTGAATCCTATAACCGCCTTTTTGTATTCTATCCTATTCTCTGTGTATGCATATACCGCATTCTTCACTGCCTCTGCAAGAATTCTTGGTTCTATGCGTGCAGATATAAATTCTGAGCCTCCAAACTCGGCAAAAACCACAGGTGCTTTAGCGAAAGGACCGTGGTGCGTAGCTTCATATGTCACTTTATGCGCTCCGCATGTAGTGCCGAACAGCCTGAGAAGCGAGAGCATGACTCTTGGTTCTGCTTTGCATAAAATATTCGGAAGCCCTCCATACTCCGTATTCCCTGTAAAATTTCCTGTTGCATGGCTGGTGAATGAGGACACGCCCTTTGAACTTCTGTGCCTGCCCATGAATATAATCATTTCCGCATCCGCATCCTTGAACTGTTCTGCATTCAAAAGATTGCAATTTGCATTTACAAGCATTATATTATGGTTTGAATATGCATCCATGCCCATGTAAATGCATTCCTCAAGATCCATCATCTCGGAAAGAGCATTCCCTGAGAGCATGGATATATTCTCGGTTTCGGTGTAAACTATAAGTATCATTCGAATACCTTGTCTATACAGTATCTAAAAATTTGGAAAGGAATATAATAGTAATCTTACTTAAATACTAATATACTAATGCTGGTGATCCTCGTGTTCGACATAAAAATTGATAGCGCCAAATATTGGAGAGACTGCATAGATGCGATAGTAAATCTTGTTGATGAAGGTGCATTCCATGTGCAGAAGGACGGAATAAGCTTAAAGGCAATGGATCCTTCGGGCATAAGCATGATATCTTTCTTTATTCCTGGAAAAGCATTCTCGAAATTCGACGTGTCTAGTGATATCGACGTAGGGCTTAATATAGAGAATCTTGGAAAAACCATGGCAAGGGCCAGAGATGACGAGAGCCTTAACATGAAAGCAAGTGAGAACAAATTAAGCATGATTTTCACAGGTAAGAGCTCAAGGAAGTACAGGATGCCTATGATAGAAGTTAGAAAGAATGCAGATAAAGAGCCTAATATAAACTTTGATGCAACAGTTGAGATGAATGTTGATCCTTTCAGGGAAATAATAAAGGATGCCAGCCTTCTTTCCTCATACATATCATTCAAGGTTTCTAAGGGCCACTTTAGTATAGAATCTAGAGGAGATGCCGGAGAGCTTGAAGAAGAGATGGAAAAGGAGGGAGACGTAGTTAAGAAAGTGAGTACATCAGGGAGTGCAGAAGCCGTATTCAATCTTGAATACCTTGAAAATATGGTCAAATCCTGTCCGTCAGGCACTACTCTTCAATTGCAGCTAAAGACAAACGAGCCGCTGAAGCTGAGTTACAACATAAGAGACGCGTCTTTCAATTATTTCCTTGCTCCTTATATCTCTGACTGATATTGTTCAGGCTGGATAAGAGCAAGGTATGGACTATTTTATAATAGCGTTATTGAGAAATGCGAGTGAAACGGAATGCTTCGCGCAGATTGGAGGGAACAACACAGATTCAAAGAAGCATAACAAAGTATTTCTAAACAAGCACACCATGTAGAATGAAATGAATCCATAACCCAAATAGTAAATAGTAGAATAGAAGCATGCAGTACAAGAGAGCCATAGCAATATGGTTAAGCATGGCATGATCATTCCTTGAAAGCCATTAATAACGAAAGGCTTATTAGCCTGAAGAAATTATATATTTTTATCCCAAAAGTTTACGTGGTTAAAAATTTTGTATAGAAGCCTTAAAAACTTATTATGGCATTTATTTATGGTTGCATGGAAAATGGGGATAAAACAAATGGGCAAATGCAGGTAGGTTCTCCTGTTCTTGAAGTTTCACAGCAAATGCAGGTAAATAATCAGCCATTAGACCAGGAGCCATACAACATCCTTGTCCTATCTGAACTCGCCGGAGGTACACAGTATATGTTCAGAGATGGGCTGATAGGCATTTCCCATTATATTAAGAACGCACCAAATAAGGACAAACCCAAAATGGCTGTCATAATCGGCGGTATGGCCACGATAGCTATTAATAGGGGAGGGCCAAGAAATGAAGACAGGCTTCACGTTATTGTAGATGGAGTAAATAACCGTGATGAGCTAGTGGCAGTCATAAAACAAGACTTTAAGAGATTATTGGCTTCTCTTCCACAAAATTGCAAGGTTGTTTATGCGTTTAGCAAGAACGAATGGCAAAATATAGAAGATCAAAAAAGGGCTTTTAGGAAACTGTTTGTAAAAGCCCAAAGCAGCCTTATTAAAAAAAACAACGCATTCAACTATAATCTTATAGACCCTTTAATAGACCAAATCGAGGTAGAGATAAAAACAAGGGAGGATATATTAAAGAGCCTTGTTACAGAGAGAAATCATATGCGCAAAGAACTTAGTAAAAAATCTGCAAAAAGAGCCTACTTGACAGTGGAACTTGCAAATATCGTGCGTAACATGCGCATAAACCACGAAGAACTGAAGGATTTAAAGGAGAGGCTTTTACTCTATAGAAATTTGAGCAACATGGTTTATAAAAAAATCCCCATAACGAATATAGTGGAAGCCTTGTCAAAAGCAAGGAAGGAGCATTCAGCAATACGTGAAAAGCTAAAAAATACCCCTACGGATTCTCCTGAGTACGAGGTGACCATAAAGAAGGCAAAATTCCTTGGGAATACAATAAGGGAGTTGACAAAAGTGCGCAAATCCGCAGTTACAAGCGGAACTGTAAAGGAGATGCTTAAAACATTTGATCGCACTGAGATATTCGGAGGAAATCCTCCGATTCCAAAAAAAGAAACTGATATAATCCATAAAATAGTTATGCTAGAAATGAAATCTTTGATAAAAGAAATGTCTGACTGGGACAAGAGGGTAATTGTCCAGTACGAAAAATCTAACGTTTATTCCAAAAGGAAAGGAAATTTCAGTTTCAATGTGATAGTAACTGACGGACTTGATATGGCGTCATCAGAGCTAAAGAAAACAAGCAATAGTTCCCTTGTGCCAAATAACTTCATACTTACTACGAATCTTGGGGGTAAGGTTAAGAAAAAACTTGAAACGACTCCCCTTAATGTCCTTGTTGGGGGAAAGAACGGCTATACCTCGTATTCCATGGTACCATGGGCTGACAAATCGATGAGCACGCTTGTAGCTCTTGCAAAAGGGCCATTTTTTGACGTAGAAAAACTTGCCCAGATGTATATTAGCAATTACAAAACCGAAGATACAATGGCTGTCCAGAAAATGGTGCTTGATTCAACAGCAAGCATAATCCAAGTATTCGGAAAAGACAATGTGACGCACAAACTGCTTACAAAGGAAGGATTAAAAGACGAAAGGATAAAAGCGGATATTGAGCAAAAACAGGCATTGGAAGATGTTCTGAAAAGATTCCATACAAATACCAATTCCATAGAAAGCCAGAAGAAGGAAAAAGAGAAATTCGGACTGTCAAACCCTGAACTGGCTAAGGCAATTCTTTCCAGCCACCTTCCTTCGGAAATAAAGGATAAAGACCTGCTTTATGCAGACAACACCCTGATAAAATCGCTTGTTCCAAATGCATATTCTGAAATGCCTGAAGCGCCAGCAGAAATAAGGGTAGCTTCTTTTTCAGATGTACATGCAGGGGAAGATAGCGACTTGACATTGTATGCTGCCGCCGCAGAGCATGCACGAAAATTCAAACCACATATCATAGAATTTAGGGGGGATGTGCATTCCGGAGATCTCGGGCATTCAAAATATGTTCCTAGGCCAGAAACAGAGCACGGCGTATACGAACAATTCGAAAATTACATGCGCAAAGAGGGTATGCCTGAGGAGACCATAAAAAAAGAGCTGCTGAAAAGATTCAAGCACCAGCACGATAATATAGTATGGAATATGGATGAACAATTGCCATTACTTTTTCCAAACAGCATGAAAAAATTACTGGTAGAAACATTGCATCGTGGGGGCTATATAATAGCTGTATCAGGAAACCACTATCAAGGATCGAAGGGTGCTGAACAGCGCGATGAATCGACTGCGATATATAATTCAATCATGATTTTCCTGGAAGGCTATATATTGGGCGGGGAAAAATTTGGAAAACTCCCTGAAGACTGGAAAATACGCATAAAGAGGGGCGGCGGAAGCTATGTGTCAATAGGTGCAGAGAAGTTCACCCTTAACAATACAGATTATGAAGTGAGGCATAAACTTGCAAACAATCCTGCCAAAATAGCATCATCAAATGTGTCGAAGAGAACATTAGCCGCATCGATTCATATCGGGCATGGGCATCAGGCAGTACAGACAATAACTAACCAAACAATAGTTACTGAGGCCCCTGATTTCCAGAATGATACGGGAAATCCATTTGGAAAATACATGGCTTCTCCTGTTGCGCCTGAAAATAAATTCAATGGATATCTCCAGGAAGTAATAAAGATTAAAGACGGAGAACTAAGGGAGCATGTTTACAAGCCTATACTTAGGGAGCAGCTTTCAGTGAACGACAAGATATTCACGGAATTCCTGCGGGATAAAATGGACATGCAAACCGGAGACATGCCAATGAGGAAAAAGCAGACAACATAAATCTAAATGAACCGTCCAAGGTTGAACTGCCCGCTCTTCGCATCATTCCCTTCTCCGAATATCGCATTTATGCTCTGCTTGACAAGCTGAAGCCTCTGCGATATATAATGGTCAAGATTATATCTGTCGCTGAGGTTTATCGCCATATCGAGATATTTCTCTATTCCGCCTTTGGATATCGTGAGCAACAGTTTGCCTCCACATCTGGTGCACTTCCCCGTAAGGGGCACTCTCCTATACTTGGCATTGCATCCTGAGCATCTAAACATCTGCTTTGAGAACGAGTTTAGGTTTCCTATAAGATCTGGTATGAAGTGGCTCACTATGAGTTTCCTTGCGCTTTCTGCTTTGTTTACAGCATTTATCTTGTCCATCAGCCGGAATTCAGCATCTACCTTCTCCTGCATAGTCTTCAATTGGGTGTAAACGCTCCTTTTTGGAGAATCCCTTACGGCGTGAATTGACGCATCATGCGTGAACATTATATTTGAGAATGCCTCATCTTTTCCGAGCCTGTTTGCGACCTTTTCTATTTCAACCTCCCCGGGCATTGCCTTCGCGAAAGTCTTCTCGTAGAAGCCAAGGTCATATCTCTCTACTATCTCCATATCATGGACTTCATCATCCACTTCATCAGGGTATACATTTACCGTAAGCACTAAGGGGGCGTCCATGCTGCCACCTATGTTCCCCGGCATGTAGCTCTTTGAGAAATTTATCAATGCGTCGAGCAGAAGCATCACAGTATCCTCATCTCCGTCGCAGTTCCTCCTCCTTGCGCATACGGTATAAGGATGCGAAAATCCTACGTTTGCTTCTGTATATCCAATTAGCCTGCATAGTATGCCGCATGAGGTGTGCGGTGCAAGCGTTATAAACAAGTGGCCTATAAGGTCATCAGGGGTCTTTGCGTTGTAATATCTTGGCAGGCCATATAGCTTGTCAAGCATGTCATCTACGAAGTTTGCTATTTTTAGCATGAAATCCCCCCCATTCTTGCTTATTATAATATCCTGATGCCTCATCTCTACAAGCTGCGAACCGTCTGTAAGGTCCCTTCCAGTATAATCTGTAACATATCCCATATCCCTGGCTTTTTCTACGCTTAATCCTATCTCGTCAGGATAGAAATGCGTTATAGGAACGTCAGTGGAATCGAATCTTGCTGTAGTGTCCTTGAATATGTGTATGCCATGCATGCTCCTAAGTATGCCTTTCTCTAATGCTTCTGCCATCTTCCCTTTGTTGCTTATTCCTTTTACTCCCTTGATGCTCGCAGGCAGTTTTCCTATACCAAGCTTTTTGCTTGCATTGTTCATCGCTTTGACTATGTTTATGCTCCTTGTCTCGTAAGTGACAACCTTATTGCCGCATTTATGGCATGTGCGCTCATTTGTAATTGTTCCGCATCCTATGCACTTCCCAATTAAGATGGCACCCATCTGGCAATCGTAACAGAATCCAGTATCTAATATTCTCTTGCAGTTGCCGCACATATATCTTGGCATCTCCACGGATACCGACGAATTGCCGAATTTCTTTGATTCAATCATGTATGCCTTTGTTATATTTCTTTCCTTCCCCCCATATTCGCCTATCGGAAAAAGAACATTTGGCGCAGGCTTCATCAGCCTTTCTTTCGCTTTTTCAGGCCTGCCTATTCTTGCACCTATGAATGACGATCTCTTCATGAGCCTGAACGGAGCAATAGAATTGACTATATCCAGGGCACTCCCTTCTGCATTTTCTATCTTCTCCAGTATGTGGCCAGTTTCTATTATCCCTGCTTCCCCTGACGCAAAGCCAAGCGATGCAATAATGCTCTGCGCATATTCCTTCCCTATAATTATCTTCCCTCCTTCCATTGAATGTGTCACGGTCATTAATTCAAGCGTCTCTTTCAGGCCAGGTGAGCTGTCTAATTCAAGCTCTCCTACATCAAAAAGCGATTTATCCTTAATTGAACCTGCAACAGCGCCAGCCACAGCCGCTAGCTGCTGCTTGTTTATATTCTGGAATTCAAACAAAAATTTTGGGTGCAATGGCACATTTTGCCTTAGTGAAATCGTATACGCGTCCTTGAATGATAAAACCTCCACAGATGCCGCATCTGCCCCGCTGCCTGCCCTTAGCTGTGCATCCCACAATTCCTCTGTATAACTACTAGGTATAAGTGCGGAATTTGATTTTTTGAAATCGCCATATGTTATAAGCATGTCGCCTATGCATATTATCTTCTTTATCCTAGGCAGAAGTGCCTTAGCTTTTTCAGCGGAATTTATCCTTAGCGCCTCCCCTGAATCAAGCACCACGAACGGGCCTTCTATTGAATCTACAGGGCATGCCACGCAGCCCTTGCCTGCAGTTTCCATCTTCAACTGCGTTCCTACTGCTATGAAGCTGTCTAGTATTATCATGGTGGCAGGATTTACCCCTTTCGCAGCTATGCCTGTCATTCTGCTCCTTCCATATCTAAGCCTGAATCCCCCGAACATATCGGGATACGCAAGGATTGGCCTTCCAGCCACGAGTTCGTCCAGGAAAGATATCTTGATGCTGCTGCTGTCCTGCTCTTTATCCTGCTTGCCAACCTTTATTACATCATTAAGCCAGTTCCAATCGAGCCCTATCTCCTTTGCTGCCTTGATTAGTTTCTTTGCTTTCTGCGCTATTCCTTCGCACACAACAAGCGCAATGCCTCCGCGCACCCTGTTAGTTACCTTAACCTCTTTGCCGTCTTCCGAAATCTTCTTGAGATCGCGATGCCTGCTGACTTCTATATCTTCTGTCGGAAGCCCTTCCACGCAAACCGGGCAGTTCTTTATTATTGTACGTATGTCATCATCGCTAGGTTTGTACTGAAGCCGCGCTGCCCTCACGTGATACGTCTCAATCTCCTCAACATACCTTTCAATATCCTCTGGAAGAGCTTTGTATTCCCCTACGCCGAAGAACTTCCTTGCATAGTCTGCAATCATTACAGACATTGCAGCTGTAGTGCCACCTGCACCCCTGATAGGGCCTGCATAAAACAGCGCAACGTAATTTGAATTGTCATAATTGCGGAATATATCGGCCCTCTGGAATCCCTCTGTAGGGGCAACCTGCACTCCTTCTGTAAGTATCGCAAGTCCAAGCCGCACAGAGAGCTCTATTCTTTTCACATCCGGGTACTTTGCAAATTCTTCAGAAGTGCAAATATCCTGTACGACTTCAAACATCATCTTGTTCCTTGCTGATTTGTTGAAATGCCTCTTCACAAGCTCCGCTGCGCCAGCTATCCCGGTTATCCCTTCTACCCTTCCTGCAAGATCCTTTGCTGGCATTATCTCCACATGCCTTTCCGGATCATATCCTTTCTTCCTGGCCTCATCTGCTATCACATATGCATTGCTGAAGCTTTCCGAAAGACCCCTGAAGTATTCGTCTACATCCATATAATCACGCGAAGTTTATTTCAGTTATCTTTTGCAATTTTGTCTCGTAAATTGGCATTATCGCAGGAGAAGGTATGTGTCCATGTTTAATCTGATAATCTGTCCTGTCCTGCCATGTTCCGCTGTTGACTACAAGGGTCCCGTGATAATCCGCATACCCGTTCTTGTGTATGTGGCCCATGTGTAGTATATCTGGCACTTCCGTCATTACCATATTATCCTGTTTCGATGGAACTATCTCATTGCCTCCGTATATGGGGGATAGGTGCCTTCTTTTCAGTGTCTCTATCATCGCAGTCTCCGGCTTTGCATAGCTGCATCCTGGGATGTATTGTATTATAGGGTCCAATGAAGCTCCGTGGTAAGCAAGTACGTTGAGCTCATGTATTCTTATATAGCAAGGATTTGAGATTATGTGCACGTTGTCCTGCCTGAAATCCCCTATTATATCGTTTGCCATTGGCGGCTGCGGTTCAGCAAGCTGCACGGCATCATGGTTTCCCGGAAGAACAAATATCTCAATATAATCAGGTATCTCTTTTATCAGATCGAAGAAGTTTGAATATTGTTTGTATATATCAAGTATCCCCAAGTCTTTATCTTGATTTGGGTAAACGCCTATTCCATCTACTACGTCTCCGCTTATCACTATATATTTTAGCTTGCTTAGCAGGTCTTTCCTCCTTTCCGTGCCGCCATTTGCCCATTTTAGCATCTCTATGAAACTTTTTTCTAGGAATCTTTTGCTCCCTACATGCACATCTGACAAGAAAGCTATCGCAAAATCTTCCTCTGTCTGCTTCCTTGTCCTTATCGGTATATCAGGGTACATGACCCCGTTTGCTATAACAAAAGGGCCAGATATCTTCCCTGTAACGGCAATTACATCATCGTATGCTATCCTTGCGCCTGTATCAAATATATTCTGGTCACGGCCAGACTGCTTCATGAAAAGCACTTTTGCAGAGTCTGTAGCGTCCTCAAGCGTGACAAGGATATTTCCGTTCTTTGTTATTATCTTGTTGTTTACCATGCCGGTTATGGTAACTTCCCTGCCATCTGAATACTGCTTTATCCTGCTTATATCTGTAAGCACGTATTTGCCATTCCTTCCGCTTTCGTTTATCACCTTCCTCAGCCTGGCAAACCGGTCATTGAAGTATTCCACGAATGCATCAGTATCGCCTTGCGTATGCTCTGCGCTTACGTGCTTTATCTGGAAATCCGTATCTATATCTTTCGCCTTTATGGACAATTCTGCGGAGCGCGATACATCTATCTTCTCCGGAGCCTTGTCATTTTGTTTGCCCAATATGTCCTTAAGCAGCCTTGCATCTATCACTTTTACCTCCTTGCTTTTTTCCAAAAATGAGATTGTACTCGCTACAAGACCCTCCATGTCATCCGGGATATCCTTGTCGGTTATATCTGCAGCAACGATGGCAATGCCGCTGAGCCTCCTTGCGAATTCATGAATCCTGCCAATCTGCGATGTCTCGTTGTCCAACATATCCCCAAAAAAAGTCATTCCTACTTTGAGAATCAAATATAAAAAAGAATTCAAGGGCTTTGTGTAGTCATATAAATTCGGACAGAACAAATAAGAAGGTTGATGGCGCAACCCATACCATGAGATTCAAAGATTCAAACGAAAAAATAAAACTCTTTAAGAGCGCAGAAAGGAAATCTTCAGGAGAATTTCTAATAAATAGGATATATGGGGAATACGAAACCGCGCTGTCCTATAAAGGCGAAGCCAAATATTATGCATTAGAGAAGCTTAATGCTAAAAGGCGCAATATTTTAAAGAACATAGAGAATAAACTAGAGAAAGAGGGATATAAGTCAAGCGTGGTGGTTTATTTTTCTTCGATTTTAGAATTGCCGGGAAATGAAATATCGTCGGTAGAAGACACAACCTATTTGAAGGAAGTTTTAAGCTCCGTTTCATCCAAGTCCAAAAAAGTATCCTTGATTATAAGCGGGCTCGGAGGTGATATGGAAGCAGTTATAAAATTCGTAAGAATGATAAAGAAAGAGTCGCAAGATGGCTATTTTGCAATAATACCAAATATCGCAAAGAGCGGTGCTACTGTCCTTGCACTAGGCGCAGACGAAATACTTATGGGCATGCATTCAGAACTAGGGCCTGTCGACCCTCAAGTAAGCTATAACAATATTTACATGCCCGCAAACACATATCTTAACGTTTACGATGATGTGGCGCACAATGCAAAATTTACCCAAAAAGAGCATGTTATAATACCAAAACAGGATGAAGACAGACTATACAAGAAAAAATTGACCGATGTAGACCTGATACTTTTGAAAATATGTGCAGATTCAATTGAATACGAAAGGAAGAACCTGAGTTCGATACTGGAAAATGGCTCGATGAAAGGAAAAGAAAAGGAAGAGATAAGCTCAGCAGTAGAAAAGCTCATAGGAGGCAAGTTATACACTTCCCATTCCTCCCTTATAATGTATGAAGATGCAAGTTCTCTTGGGCTTAATGTTAAACTCTTCGCAAACGACAATCCATTATGGAAATTGGTTGAGGAATATTATGTTAGGGCAGAGGCAGAAATGCGTATAAACAAACTATCAAAGCTCTTTGAAAGCCGTAAAGACAGCTTAAGGGTTGCAAGCGCCCAAAGCCATGAAGATGGCAGCGTGCATGATTCTACAACCCAAAAAGCGAAGGCAGCACCCCAAAAGCTACAAGTGAAGCTATAAGCACAATTGCAGCAGCAAGCACGTATGTATCAATATACTCCGAATACGTCTCCCTTTTCATATTATTCCTGAATATAGATCTCTCTACAATCCAGAACAGATATGCGCCTACTATAATGCTTGCTGCAAGCGGCACTATTCCTACTATCCCGAATGCTCCAGATGCCCCTATAAATAGTAGAATATCCCCTATGAACCCGGATGTGAGCGGTATGCCTATAGTTGCCAGTATGCCTATTATAAACGAGTATGCTGCTGCCCCAGACCATTCTGCTATCCCTCCAAGATTCTTTATAACCAGGGTTCCGAATTCCTTGTCAAACATGCCTGCAAGCATGAAGAGAAGCGATATTGCCAGCCCATGGCTGAGCATTATATAAGCCGCGCCGAAGTTTCCGTAAGAATTCAGCGCCGCAAGGCCGAATGCAACTATTCCCATGTCTGCTATGCTCGTATATGCAATCATTCTCTTTAAGTGGGGCACCTTTATCGCATTCATGGCTCCGTATATTGCGGAGATAGCAAAGAGCGCCGCAAGATAGACCGAATATTCCTTTGCAATTTCTGGCAGTATTGAAAAGAGGAGGAGCATGCCGTACCCACCGAATTTAAGGAGCACTCCGGCAAGCACCATGCTTCCTGTTGCCGGGGCTTCCGTATGCGCGTCAGGAAGCCACGCATGGAGAGGAAATACCGGCGCCTTTATTATGAAAGGTATGAGAAGCATTGCGAATGTGAGCAGCTGCATTCCATGGCTCATCGTATATCCTGTTCCCTGCAGGACCGATATGTCGAAGCTGCCGCTGCTTCGGTAAAGCAGCATTATGCCTATAAGCAATAGCATGCTTGCCACTACAGAATAAACAAGGAACTTCACTGCCGCCCTTCGTCTGTCCATCCCTCCGTAAATATATATCACGAAAAACATCGCAACTTCGCTCACTTCCCAGAAAACAAAGAACAGGAACAAGTTGGAAGAGGCAAACAACCCTATCGTTGTCGCCTCCATAAGCATGAACAGGAAGCCATACAATCCCATGCTCTTATCTATGAAGTATCCGCTTGCAAGGGCTGCGGCAAAGAACACTATGGAAGTCATTACTATAAGTATCAACGATATGCCGGACAATCCAAGCGCAAGGTTTACCCCAAGCGGCAATATGTATGCAACAGAAGAGCCTATGCCAGCTATTCCGTATTCGTTTGCGGCATAGATTGCATATAAAGCAACTGCAAGTGTTGCAAGGGAGAATGCCTTAAGAAGCATCAGAGTGCCTTTCCTTCCTGCTGCAAGAGACAGAAATGCGCCTATTATCGGAAGCCCGACAAGAATATACATCAAGGGAATCATCTGATCATCTTCTCTATCATATATGCAAGCTTGCGGCTGCGGCGCTTGCCATGCTTATCACAGGCCCAGGGTATACTCCCAGTATAACTACTATTATAAGGCATGCTGCAGCCACTGCAGTTATATTCAGATCCATC
The DNA here is from genome assembly GCA_021791245.1 of Microcaldota archaeon. Lineage (GTDB taxonomy): Archaea > Micrarchaeota > Micrarchaeia > Micrarchaeales > CABMGC01 > JAJYWY01. The sequence continues at coordinate 11,110 of JAJYWY010000007.1, read as the reverse complement.
TTATATTTCCTTTTTGTTTCCTTTGATGCAAACATTGCAAGCATAATTTTTAGGTAATAATAAACAGATATTATAGTGTTTATTATCGCAATTACCGCAAGCAGCACCATGTTATTGTACACTGCGCTAGAGAAAATAAGAAACTTGCCTATGAACCCCGCAGTAAGCGGCGTGCCTATGAAGCCGAGCATCATTATTGTAAGCACTATTGCAGCGAACTTATTGCTGTGGTATAATCCTACATAATTGTCTACCTCTTCGTTATTGTTCTTTTCCATGAAATAAACTATTGCCATTGCACCCATGAACATGAACATATGCGCAGCTATCTGGAATATCGATGCGGCTATGCCATATCCCGTTGCTGTCACTATCCCGATTAGTATGTATCCTGCCTGTGATATAGAGGAATATGCAAGCATCCTTTTCACGTTCTTCTGCGAAAGGGCAAGTATATTTCCATAGAACATTGTAAGGATGGAGATAATGTATAATATGGGCGTCATCTGTGCTTCCTGCGCTCCGAATGCTGCAAATAAGACTAAAATGAGTGCAACAAATCCCGCCTTCTTGTTTATGCTCCCGAGAAGCGCAGTTGCATCCGCTCGCGCTCCTTCATATACATCAGGCACCCATAGGTTGAACGGAAAGATTGAGGATTCGAATCCAAGCGCGGCTATGGCAAGTATTGCTGCGCCTGCAAGAAAAACACCTTCCGAAGCCTGCGTGAAAAGCACTGTGTTGGCCGCGCCATAATAGAAAACAATGCCGAAAGCGAGCGAAGATGCGGCTATAGCAGACATTATGAAAAGCTTCACCGCGGCTTCGATTGTCTTGTATCCCCCGGAAAGAAGTATGAGCACGGTCGGCAAAGTTATAATCTCCATGCCTATTATTATCGATATGAACGACCCTGCGAACGAGACAAGATAGAGTCCTGTGAACACCAGAGAAGAGAAAAGCGAAAACCTCTGGTATGCCTCAGTTTTGGAGAATGCAAGCACGTTTATTAGAAACATCCCTATTCCAAACAGCATGCCGAAGAACAGTGAGAAACTGCTGAAAGATATAAGGGTTCCTCCCGAAGGCATTATTAATCCGATGGCACTGCCGTATTTGGATAGTGCAAAGCACGCAGCAGCAAGCACAAGGAACATGAAGCTGTTTGCAGCCAGCTGGACTTTTGGCTTCTTAGCTAGGAATAAGGCGAGGTTTGCAAATACGATTATTCCAAGTATGGCTATGAACGCGTCTGCATAATAAGAAGGAAAGACAGCCGCATATGAAGGATTAAAGCCAAAAACCATTGTCTCACATTTTCAACGCAAAGAAGGCAAACAATAGTATCAATCCAGCAACAAACACGAAAGCATAAGTGTTTATCCTTCCGTCCTGGACATTCTTTAGGAGCATGCTTGTCCCGTATACCACGGGCAGCGATAATCCAAACGCCCTGTTAATCAGGTACTCGAAGCGCTCCAGTGCAATGCTTGCGCCAGAGAAGAAATATGCCACATCAGAATAGGCTGCATCGATGTAGCCATTCACATTAAGGTAAGGCGTTCTTTTCCTCTTCATAAGCGTATATCCTATCAATGCGCCTATTATTACTATTGCGTCAGCAAGCACAAACTCCTGCAGGGATATGAACTGAAATATCCCTGCACCGCCAAATATCTCCTTTGAAAAGAGTATTGCCGGGGAGGCAATGGAAAGAAATGCAAATGCATATAGGGAATAGAGCATGGGCTTTCCAACAAGCTTGTATTGCAGATCAAGCTCAGCTGCAGACGCTTTCTTCACTTCTTTCGTATAAGGGAGAAGAAGCCACCTGAACATCATTACGGACAGAAGGAGGTCTATGATTATTATGATCGCCAGCATTCCTATACCAGAACTGAAAGCTGCAGCATCAAGCATAGAGTCGGCAAAGAATGTGCTGAACGGTATGAGCCCGGTAAGGGCAAAAACGCCTATAACTCCAGAGAGCATAAGGGGCTTCATGTTGGCTGCATTCCTCATCTTTGTTATGTCTTCGGTTCCGTTCGCCCTATAAAGTATTCCTGAATAGAAGAAGAGCAGCGCCTTATAGAAGGTCTGCACAATGAATATGTACAGGGCAGCATAGACATTAAGAAGGCTTGCAGCAACCAGCATTATCGACAATTCCTCTATTGTCGAGAAAGCCAATACCTTCTTTATGTGCGTTTCACCAATTCCATTTGCCACTGCAATTATCGCGGTTATAAGGCTTATTGCAAGTATAATATTCAGCATCCCAGAAGCTTTGAACATAGGGAAGAGCAGCAGTACAAGGAATACCCCCGCCTTTACCATAGTTGAGGAATGGAGGAATGCGGATACTGGCGTAGGGCCTTCCATCGCATCCACGAGCCAGCTTGTGAATGGAAACTGCGCGGATTTCGTGAACACCGCGATTATAAGCAGTGCAACTGCAGCCAGGGATTCCGCGCTAAAAGACGTAACCCCGGCAAGCTGCGAGAACTCAAGGGTGGAATAGCTGTTCCACAGGAGTGCCATAGCCGCTAGCATGGCAATATCCCCTATGATTATCGTGGTTATAGCCTTTCGCGCAGCCCTCTTTGCGCTGCCCGTATTGTAGAATCCGATTAGCAGGTAGCTGGTAACGCTGAGGAACTCCCATGCGATGAAGAGCAATATGAAGTTGCCCGAGAGCGAAAGGGCAGTCATTGCAGCCTGGAATGCAAGGAGCTCTAGATAATACCTTTTGTCGTCAATCTGGTTGTCCATGTACCCTGTCGAATACAGGAAGACGAATGGCGCAACTATAGATACAAGGGAGAACATGACGAAGTTTACTATAGTATTCGAAGCGGTTATTGGAAGCGACAGCGCCGCAAGGCCTATCCATCCATAGCTCTCGCTTGCGCCAATATTCATAGCAAGATAGGGGATGAAGAGCGCAGGGAGCACGCTCCCGATTAGGGCAACATGCCGTATATGCCTGTTTGTTTTTTTCATGGCGCCTACTATCACCATGAAGAGGAGAAGCGGGATTATGGAATATAACATGCTGAACTGCATCATCAACCCCTTAATTTGTCCAGTTTTGAAACGTCGAAATCTGCGTTCATGCTCTTCATTTTTGTATAGAACGCGATTAATACTATAATTTCTGCCCCCGCTATCGCCCAGAGCGCGAGAACAATGACTACAAATGATCCGTTTCCTGAAGCTGCGGAAGAGAAGAATGATGCGGCGGCTATAATCGCGGATACGATTATTACCTCGCTAGAAAGTATCATTACAACAAAATGCCTGCTCATTACAATTCCAGACAGGCCTACAGCGAAAAGTGCAATAGCAGTTGCAAGCATGTAAACAGGAGCCATCAAAACCATATTTATGGCTCATGCAAACTTAATAATCGTTATCCTTTGCCACTGATCCCGGCATTATCCGCATGCTTCCTATATTTTGCATATTTCAATAATTCCCGAAGGGACGCTACTGCAGCAGCCGGTGAATCATACACTGGCAGACCTGAGCTTTCCATCATCTTCTTGTGCACTTCCGTGTAATCTGCGCCTATGGAGATTACAATCATAGGCTTCTCTATTATGGTCTTGTAGTGTATCATCGCAGCAGCAACCTTTGAATCTGCACCAGGGGTTTGAAATAGCACTATGGCGATTATCATGTCTACGTTCTTCTCGTTCTGGATTATTGACATGGCTTGGCTATATCTTTTTTCTCCTGCATCCCCTACCAAATCCAAAGGATTCTTAGCAGCAACAAGCTTTGAGAACGTGCCCTTTATCTCTTTCTCCGCCGCTTCCGAAAACTCTGCGAGCCTTAGTCCGTACATTGATATCTTATCAGTTACCAGGACCCCTGCCCCCCCGCCATTAGTTATTACTGCTATCCTGTCCCCTTCCGGAAGATTCTCAGTGTCGAAGGCCTTGGCAAACCACATTAGCTCGCTCAGGTCCCTTGCTACTACGAATCCGAACTGCCTGAACACAGCATCGTAAGCTTCCGCGCTTCCTGCCATTGCTGCAGTGTGCGAATGTGCTGCAATCGAGCCTTCTGAAGTTACCCCCCCTTTCAGCACTATCACAGGTTTTTTCCTGGTCAGCCTCTTCGCTAATTCTATAAACTCTTTCCCTCTCTTTATCCCCTCTATATACATTATGATTACTTTGGTCTCGTCGTCATCCATAAGGTAATGCAATATGTCGGTCTCGTCTATCTGGGCAGCATTGCCGTATGATATGAACTTCGAGAGCCCGAATCCCTCGTTGGAGATCAGGTCCAGGACAGTACTGCCTACCGCACCGCTTTGGGAAACGAAACTCACGCCGCCTATCTTCGGCCTGCTCAGCTTGTAAGTAGGCAGGAATAAAGTATCTATCCTTGAGCGTGGATCCATAACACCGAGACAATTTGGGCCTATCATCGCAATTCCGTACTTGTCCGCTATCCTTACTATCCTCTCCTGCAGATCGTCCCTGCCTATCTCGGCAAACCCTCCGCTTACAACTACTGCCCCTTTCACATGTGCCTTCCCGCATTCCTCAAGCACGGTCGGCACAGCTTCCGCAGGCACGGCTACAACTGCAAGGTCTATCTGCGCTTTTATGTCAAGCACGCTCTTGTATGCCTTTAGCCCAGATACGTCCTCTGCGTTCTTGTTAACGGGATAAAGCTTTCCAGAATATCCTGAATCCAGGTAATTCTGCAGTATCACATGGCCTACTTTCTCAGGATCGCGGGAAGCCCCTATAATGGCTACGCTCCTTGGCTTGAGTATTGGCTTTAAGTTGAATCTTCGCTTGATCATTTTACCATCCTTATGTCTACTATGTCATATCCCCCTTTCCGTACTATGACCGGGTTGAGGTCGAGCTCCTTGAGCCCTGCCTCTCCAAACATGCGCGAAACCTTCATCAATAAGTCTATTATCATGTTTTTGTATTCTCCGCCTCCTGTGATTATGTCCCTTGAGCGCAGGTCGTCGAGCATCTGCATAGCGTCATATTCCGTTATTGGACAGACTCTGAGCGAGACGTCTTTGAATGCTTCAACGTAAATGCCGCCAAGCCCAACCATTATCATGCTGCCGAACTGCCCATCAATCTTCCCCCCTATTATTATCTCAGTGCCTTTCTTCGCCATATCCTGGGCTATTATCCTGAATGGGGCAAAGCCTTTCCCTTTCCTTGCGAGTTCCTCATACCCTCTTGTTATTTCATCTTCCCCTTTCAGCCCTGCGATGACAAGCCCTGCCTTTGACTTGTGCACAGCCTTGTCAGACAGCACTTTGAGCACTATTTCATCCCCATCAGAGAAAGAGGCAGCTTCCTGGGCACTGGATACGTACTTGCTCCTTATGGGGGACAATCCATATATCCTCAAAAGTTTTTCAGCTTCAAAATACTCTAGCATATGCATATTTGCACCTACAGGTAGCCGATGCTGTACATGTAATAGGCAAGGGCAAGTATCACTGCTATTATCACTATGATGCCCATCGCGACGAACCTCTTCGACTTCTTCGTATGCTCCTTCATCTCAATTGCCAGCTCGTCCAGCGTTGTTCCATGTACTGCCGCGTTCTCCTGCTGCAATATTGTTCCTGTAGGGGAGAACTCTTTCACCTTCAGGAATCCTTTTTCCGTCAGCGTAAGGTCGGCGTTGCCGTTGGACATGCTGTAAACTATGAAGTTCTGTGCGTAAAGCTTGTAGAGCCTGAATGCCAGGTCTTTGCCTCTCAGATTCAGGGTATTCGCCAATTCATCAGCCCTTCTCTTCCCGCCGGCCATCTGCAGCAGTATATCAAAGTCCAGCTTGTCAAGGGCTTCTGTGCTCTTTATGTTCGCATCGGCTATTACTTTCCTTCCGTATTCTGTTACAACCATATTGCTTGGCCCTGGATACGACGGGGAGAAATCTATGAGCCCTTTCTGCTTAAGCGACCCCGCAATGTTCTGTGCGTCGAGGAAATTCGCGTTTATTATGCCCCCGAATTTTTCCAGCACCGTATCCGAATTTATTTTCAGCAGGCATGCAAGATCGAAAAAAGTCGGATCTTCTGTTTCCATGCAATCACAAAAATATATTTCGTAAAATATATTAACCTTCTAAATACTATATGTATGGTTGTTTGCGAATAAGATTTCTCGGTGGGGCCGGAGAAGTGGGCAGATCGGCAATATTGCTCCAAGGAGAGAGGAATATACTTCTTGACGACGGAATAAAGCTAGACCACAAGATAGAATACCCGCTTACTCCAGGAAGGGTAGATGCTGTAGTGATAAGCCATGCCCACCTAGACCACGTAGGCTTTGCCCCAGACTTATATTTCTCTTCGAACCAGCCAGTGGCTTTCGGCACTGCGCCAACATTAGTTCTCGGAAAGCTGCTGATAGAGGATTCGCTGAAGATAGCACATAAGGAACACCTGAAGCCCGCATTCTTCAAGAGGCAGATGTATGCTTTTGCGAACAGGTTCGTGCCTGTTAACTACCACCATCCAGTGCACTTTGCAGGAAACGAGATAACAATGTATGACGCAGGGCATATATGCGGCAGCTCGATAACCCTGATAGAGGACAAGAGGACAAGGAAGAGGGTTTTGTATACCGGGGATTTGAAGCTCTCTCCCCAGACGCTCCATGAAGGCGCAGAGGTAGTAGAATCGGACATACTAATAACAGAATCTACTTACGCCAATTCGGAGCATCCGGGCAGGGAATCTGTAATAGCGAATTTCATCAAAGACATAAAAGAGACGATAAACGCCGGAGGCACAGCTCTGCTCCCATGCTTCGCTGTCGGGAGGGCGCAGGAGGTGCTTGCAGTGCTTCAGATGGAAGGGCTCATAGAAAATACATATATAGACGGCATGGCGCTCAAGGCGACTGAAATCTCTATGGAGTATCTCGATTTCTTCAGCAACGCAGGTTTTCTCGAATCGGCAATGGCCAACGCAACGCATATAAGGAGCAGGCAGCAGCGTGCGCGGCCTCTTGCCGGAGGCAGCATAGTCGTCACTACGGCCGGCATGCTCAACGGAGGACCCATACTTGATTACATGAAAAGGGCGAACCTGGCATCAAGAATATTCCTGACAGGATACCAGGTGGAGGGAACCAATGGCAGGAAGCTGCTCGAGGGAAAGCCCCTTATAATAGACGGAAGGAGGTTCAATCTCAGCATACCTTTTGGGATATACGATTTCTCTGCGCATTCCGGAAGGAAAGACCTGCACGATTACATAAAGAGAAGCAATCCTGAAAAGGTGATATGCGTGCACGGCGACATGGAGAACTCGAAAGTTCTTGCAGCAGAGCTTCTTGAGGAGGGTTTTGATTCAATAGCGCCTGCTACGGGCGAAGATGTAAATATAGAATTGACCAGGCAATAAAAGGTAAAAGGGAAAAGAAAAAAAATAAAAAAAGAAAACCTTTACATCTTGAGAGCCGCAGCCCCAATATATGTAAGGACGAATCCCAAGACTGCCCAGGCGAACATTCCGCTTCCGCCTGTCACTATGAGAAGGCTCAATGCCCCGATCATTACGAACTTCCATAGCACCTTGCCCATCTTCTCGTCATCTCCGCCCTTCATTCCAGCCAGTCTCCCAAGAGCCATGAAGAAAAGGCTTACCGAAGCTATCACGGCGAACGCTGCGACAAACGGCGCGAAGAACTGCGCTGCAGCAAGCCACGCACCAGATGCTGCCCCACCGCTGTACCAACTATAGACCAGATAAAGGTAGATAATAGATCCTACCAACAGTAGGATTCCACCAAGCTGGTTTCCTTCTTTTTTTGCCATATATATCAATATTATATGTTGATGCAAAGCATTTAAACATCTGTTTTTATTGGACAATTGACGAAGTTTTATTGAACATGCGGCATTTAATCAAAATCATTTCTTTTGCCTGTTTTTAATGCCTTGCTTGCCGAATAAAATCTTGTAGCCTACCCCGCTTGCCAGTTGCAACGCGCCTCCTATGAATATCGGGAGCGGCAGGGAATAATCCATAAGATATCCGCTCAGCCCTGAACTAAGCTGTCCTGCTCTTATTGCGATCCCCTGTGCGCTTGTAGCTGTGCCGTAATCCTCAACGTCTATTCCCCTGAGGTTCACCGTTGTCCTGCTCGGGCTTCCAAATCCGGCTAGCGCCCCTCTCATCAGGTAAAGTACGGCAGCAATAACAAGCGTAGGCGAAAAAGCCATCGCAAATAAAAGCGCTCCTGAAAGCAGCCGCGTATATGCGGCAACATTAAGCGTGTCCATGCTGTGCGCAATTTTTGAGGAAAAGTAAGAGCCTAGCGCGATTGCAAGGTACAGGGCTGTGAACACTATGCCTATATCCAAAGCCGTGGCCCCGTATGACAGTTCCAGCCACAATGGAAGCAGAGGGATGGCAATGCCTGTCCCCATGCCTCCAAGAATATTTGTTGCGATTACCTTTGCGGAATAATTGATGCTGGCTCTTTTCATTACGATTGTTGTTTTCTTTGGCCTTTTCCCATCGGCTAGCATGGCGATGGACACCAATGACGCCGCGAGCATGGCAGCAGAGACTAAGAAAAGGATTTTGTAGGAATCCAGCAGCCCTACAAAAGCGCTCAGCGGGGATACCGAGGCAAAAAGAATGCTTCCGCCTATTGAGGCTAAAGCTCCGACAAGCGTTACATACGAATAGCGCCTGACCCTATCCTTTTGGTCTGTATAATTATTTGCTATGAACGCATTTGTGCCTGGAGAGAATGCCCCGCGCAGTCCGCCTGCCCCTCCCCCTATGCCTGCGATCACCATCCCCGCTATTATATATGCAGCATTAGAGGATATGCCTATAAGCAGCGCACCTATCAATGCTACAAATTCCGCACAAAGCAGTTCTGTCCTGTATCCATGCCTGTCGCCAATAAATCCGAGAATCATGGTGAGGAATATCATGAAGAGCATTGCCAGGCCTGATATTATGCCTATCCCTATTATTTCTATATGCAACGCAGCCAGATAAAGGGAGAATGCCAGGCTCATGTATATTATGGCTACGCTTCTGAATGCCCTTGAATATATCAAGTACTTGAATCTGCTATCTACGCTATATTCTGGCATAAATCTTCCCAATGATAGTTTGCCGGTTTTCCCAACTATCTTATACCAAGATGATGCATGAACCAATGGCAAATCAAAATCCTGATAACCTAAGCAGCACAAGCAGCGGCTGCAGAATGCATTTCATGATTTCATTGCTGCATTTTGTTGCATCATTATACGCGTTGTGTATTGTTGTGCAATGCACTTGCGCATATGTATGGTGTTGTCCAAAAACAGCTGCAAACCGGTCTTCAGCTGCGCTGCTTGCTGCTTTTACTTCATATCCTGTAGTTCAGGCCTCCTTTATTGCTGCCTTTACCTTTGTCATTGTAGCCTGGTCTATCTTAGACATTCCGTGCGCCTCCTTGGCGTGCGCTGCTATTTTTCCCATCAATTCCTTCTCTGAAGCTGCGCGTGCCTCAAAACCACACGACATCCCTATATCCTTGCATGCGAATTTTTTTGCCATTTTATGCACCTATTACCAGTCTGCTGCAAAATCTATTAAATGCTACTATGCAGCTGCGGCTTGGACTGCAAACTCGGTTTTTATTGCAAAAGCTGCCTTGCAGATTTTTTATATGGATAATGGAAATTTGACACTTACAGTGATTTACCCACAAAACGCGTTCAGAATCAGGGTCGTAAGCAATCTTTCACCGCCTGTTAGGACAGTTTTAGGTGATTTTCCACTCAAATATGGAGATAAAAACCTCACTCTGCGCTGGTAAAATTCGATTTGGCGAATCGAGTTAGGTCAAAAGGTTAGAGACCTCGCTACTCAAAGTGACGAACTTAAGTGGATAAATGCAGAAACCGCAAGCTACTTGCTGAACATAAATGTTATAAGGCAATTCCCAATATTGCATGGCATTTTGCCGGCTTTTATTTTATCCTGTGAAGTGCATTGCCAAAATCCATTCTGCCAAATTTATTGTGCAGGTAATAGCAAAAGAATAGGCATCTGCCGCATAGTATCACGTTCAACCAAAATTGCTATTTGAAGCATGTATGGATTTATTCCCGCGAAGACCTTACAATGTCTTGATTCCTATCAAGAACTTTCGTAAGCATGTCTGCGGCAATGGTCACAGGATTTATTATGTTGTCTACTTCAAGGTCTGCAAGATGCGCTTCAGCCTCTTTAGTCTGGGCTACGACAGAGAGCTTCACATTTTTTGCCAGCTTCTTTATAATCAGGACTACATATACTGTCTTTGAACTGTCGCGCAGGTCTATAACTATATCAGACGCTTTATCTAAGTTGAACTTCTCAAGTTCAGTCTTCAATGTGTAATCGCCTACAAATGCAGAATACCCGTTATTCCTCAAGTTGTCCGCAGTAGGCTTGTCCCCTGTTATTATTATAAAGTTCCTCTTTTGCTCCTTTAGTTTTTGTGCAACGATCTGGTTCGTAGTGTCATAGCCTATTAATATTATGTGATTCTTCATGCGCTTGCGCTCTACTGGGGATATGCCTAAATATATGCTTTCTACCCTTGCGCTCAAGAACTCACCAGAAAGTACCGTGATTGCACTCAGGAATATACTTAGACCAGAAATTATTAAAACTATGACAAAGTCTCTTGCCACTCCGGTAATAGGGACTATGTCTCCGTACCCGACAGTCGATATTGTCGCAATAGTGAAGTATAATGCATCGTTCCATGAGCTTATATGTACATTGAAATTGCCGCTCTGCCCTAGCACATATGTCCCAACAACTCCATATGCAAGCACTATTGCTATTGCAAATACGTAGAATATTATTTTCCTATTTACCTGCATTGCATCTGTTGATTTCTTGCACAGGAATTAAGATATATCTTTCCATTTGCGCATCGGCACATGCCGCATTGGAGGAAGCACATGGCACTATAATGGTAAAATACGCCAAAAGCGCAATCAATAACAAGCAAATGGAATATGCAATAGCCGCAAAAAGATACTATCTGCCAAGATATTTTCTAATTTCTGCCATTCGGTTTTGTTGTTAGCCCAATAT
>JAJYWY010000021.1 GCA_021791245.1 Microcaldota archaeon | reverse complement strand
CATCAGATGAAATTGCGATTCAACTGATTCGAGGGGTGAGATACCCCCTGACTTGTCGGAGAAGGAACCCTTCGTGCTATGGGTTTATAAGGGGCTTGCCCCTTATTTCATAGATTGAATGGTTAGTTGGAGGTATATAAAAAATCGTGAGATGCTTAAGGAAGCATCTTGGAGTATATCTGACGCACAGGTTGGGGGAAAAACGGAAGATGAGGCATATTACTTTTCTACGCTGCTCAAGCGACTGGAGAGCAAATCGCACGGCAAGATAAAACGCATAGCTGATATCCCATGTGGATGGGGAAGGCACGACGCGATACTCCGTAAAAACGATTTTGATGTGTATGGTGTAGACCGCGAACCTGTTTTTATAAACAGAGCCAGAACGTTGCATCCTAGGCTAAAGGATAAGTATTCTGTAGCTGATATGATGGCCACTGGTTTTGAATCTGGATTCTTCGATGCTGTCCTAAATATTTTCAGTTCGTTCGGTTTTCTAGATATGAGAGGAAATATGCAAACGCTCAAAGAATTCAACCGTATACTTCGAAAGAATGGCTTATTGGTAATAGACACACATAATTATGATGCGATGCCAAAAACATTCAACCCTTTATCTATCAATTTTGTCGGTAAGGAGGTCTTAAGATTGACTAAAACTAGTGTGGAAGCAAGGTATCTTGTGCTCAATGAGGAGTTTTTAGAAAAGAATGCAAAGGGATACAGAATCATATGGAAGAATAAAAAGAAAATCAGATTCTTTACGCTTAGTGAATTAAAAGAGATGCTTAATAGCTCGGGTTTTAGAGTACTGAACATTTACGAGTACGGAAACTTTAAGCCTGCAATTAAGTCTACGAGAAAGGTTGTCGTTGTAGCTACCAAACTCTAATCTCCTGTCGCAATTGTGACTTTGATGGAGTTTCTGTACTGCACCTTTCAGAAGGTCATTCTCTTTCAACAAGTCTGCATAAGACTTGTCCATTTTGGTCGCAGGATAAGATTAGACGCAAAATTTCAAAACACTTTCCATCAGGTAAAATTAGGGACAGTTTAGATTATGAGCTAAACGTATACTTAAAATGCAAATAGTGGACGTTCAATCCATTTTAATGTAAAACTATAAGCCATTACCAAAACCGAAGTTAACATTTGTACCATGCGTTAACCTTTTAATTATAAATATGCGATTTAATACCATGTATTTTAGTCCGCATGCATACCTTACGGTACTGGTCCCTTCTTTCTTAGCCCTAATTGGTACAGTATTGGCAGCTAGATTTATAGCTGCCTACTTCTTCAAAGCAGGGATAGTGGGAGAGGACAAGAACAAACCCAAGCCAGTGAGGCTTCCAGGCAGCGGGGGCATAGCTGTGGCATTCGGGTTAATAGTCGGAATACTTGCATATACGTTTGGAGGATCGTTCCTATTCGTGCCTATACTAAGCGTAGAGCCGTTGCTAGCCACTGCCCTTTCCATAATGCTCATAACATTCGTAGGCTTCCTCGACGACCTGAATGTGAGGGAAAAGAAGGTAAAATCAACGGACATGATGGACATAAGAGAAGGGCTTAAGCAATGGCAGAAGCCGCTGCTCACGGTAATAGGCGCATTCCCCCTTATGGCCATAAATGCAGGGATAAGCACAGTAGTGCTTCCTTTTATAGGAACTGTTGATTTGGGCTTGGTATATCCAATAATAATAATCCCTATCGCTGTCGTGTTTGCGTCAAACGCATTCAATCTTTTGGGCGGATTCGACGGACTTCAGCCCGGCATGGGCATTGTTGCTGCGCTAGGCCTTCTTATTTATTCCATATATTTCGGGAACGGTACAGGAATACTCCTTTCAGCTGTGCTATCCACAGCGCTTATTGCTTTCCTATATTTCAACAAGTATCCGGCAAGGATCCTTCCAGGAGACAGCTTCACGTACTGCGTCGGGGCAGTTCTGGTTGCAATAATGATAATGGGAAATGCCGAGATGTTCGGGATAATAGTTTTCTTACCTTGGATAATAGAGTTCTTCCTGCATCTTAAGAGGAAATTCAAGGTTACCGATCTTGGGGTGCTGCAGAAAGACGGCACGCTCAAGGCGCCCTATGATGGGAAGATATACAGCCTGACGCATGTAGTGATGAACCTTAAGAAAGCCACTGAAAAAGAAGTGACAAATTATCTGGTCCTCCTTGAGGTTCTATTTGTTATTCTTGCCTTCGGCCTCAAATTCCTTGGCATATTCTAGGAACAGGTCCTCATTGCTTAAAAGCACGTCCTCCTTCCGTATGAGCTTGCTCCTGCCGGCGTGATTTGCATATTTTATAGAACTCTCCGCTATAGTCTCCGCCAGTTTGCTGAGCTCCCTATCAAGCGCAAGCACTGCCTCCTCAGTCACTCTCTCTGCCCCTGCCTCCCTCAAAAATAGATCAAGCTCGTATAAACTGAATGTTTTGCTGTTCATTTAATCCCCAATCAGATGTAGGATAGTTTATTGAAAGTTAGCTTTAAAAAGCCGACATAATTTATGGAATAGCGGAAGTTAAAGTTCCGACGCAAGGAGTTTGGCAAAGAAGAGGGATGTTCTGCATATGTTGCTGCATGGGAAGTTAACGCGGTAGTTAACGCAATGGGATATAGCCGGCATGCATAAGCTCAATTTTTATGCTCTCCCTCTATTATGAGCGGAGGCTTCTCCTTTATGTCGCTTGTTATGTATTTGCGCAGCTTCCTAATCAGATTGTCTCTCCTGCTGCTCTTCTTGAGCGATGCCGCAAGTACGTCTGCGATGTTGCTTACTGCTATTATTTTTATCCTCTTCAGCCTGTCCTTGCTTATGTGTATGTCGTCAATATTGGATTTAGGTATTATCACCTGCCTTATGCCCGCATCTATTGCAGCCTCCACCTTGCTTGTGATTCCACCTACAGGCAGCACTTCTCCCCTTACAGAGAGAGAGCCTGTCATAGCAACCCCTTGCGATACAGGTATCCCTTCCATGGCCGATATTATGCTTACCGCTACTGACACGCTTGCGCTGTCTCCTTCCACTCCTTCATATGCCTGAAGGAACTGTATGTGCATGTCATAGTTTGCAATGTCCCTGTCTATATGCCTCTTTATTATCGCGCTTATGTTCTTCACTGCTTCCCTTGCGATCTTTCCAAGTTTGCCTGTCGCTATTATCTTGCCTTCCGCCTTTGAGCTTGCCGGCGTTATCTCTGCCACTATTGGCATCACAATGCCCGCGGAGAGAAACGAGTTGCCTACAACAGCAAGGCCGTTTACTTTTCCTATGTAATAACCAGAGACTTCGAATACCTTGTAATCTTTCCTATATTCTAAGGCCTGGTCAACAAACTGCGATTCGATAGGCTTTGCCAGATTCTTGGCAGCCAAGACATCTGCCACTTCTACAACCTTTGCTCCGCGCTCCACGGCAATGTCTCCTGCGGCTCTTACAAGCCCGCCAAGATCCCTGAGTATAAGCGTGAGCCTATGCTTCCTCCCGGACCTTTTCCTCGCCTCCTCTATTATCTCCATGCACGCATCATAGCTGAAAGGCGGTATCTTTGAGTCTTTCTTTATCTCCTGTGCTATGAATAGCAATAGCTTATCGACGTTCTGCTTCGTATCAGGCATCGTAGACTCCATATATACCTCGTATCCGTATCCCCGTATCCTTGACCTGAGCGCAGGGTGCATTTTCTGTACGTCTGCTGCATTGCCTGCTGCTATAAGTATGAAGTCGCACGGCACAGGATCCGTCCTGACAAGCGCCCCGGAGCTCATCTCGCTCTGCCCCGTTATGGGATACTTCTTCTCCTGCATTGCAGTAAGCAATTCCTGCTGCGATTTTGGCTCAAGGCTTGCAATCTCGTCTATAAACAGCACGCCCTTGTTGGCCCTGTGTATGGCCCCGCTCTCGACTCTCAGGTGCGAAGGCGTGCCTAGGCCGCCCGACTGGAGCGGATCATGTTTTACATCGCCAAATATGGCTCCTGCCCTTGCTCCTGTTGAATCCACGAAGGGCGCGTGCAATTGCCCCGTGTTGTCTACTATAAGTTTTGGCTCGTTTGTGTCAAACATTCCTGGCAGCATGGAACCTCTTCGCGTTAACGTGGAGACGAACATAAACACAGAGCTGAAGACAAGAAGGCCAAGTATAAGCGCTGCAGACACTACAAGCTCATATCCGCTTAGGAAGCCAGCTATCGATGCAATGAATAGTATTATCACTATCACGAACACAGCCTGGACTACCTTTGGGGCGCTCTGATTTACATCAAGCTTTACTTTAGACTTCTCCTTTAGTATTATCTGCCTTCCCTGCCCGTCCGGAAGCGGCTTGCTTGTATCTATCTTATCAGGATAAGTCTTTACCACTTTTATGATCGGCTTGTTCTCGTCATTGACATTCTTGTATACCAATACATCTTCAAGGTCCATGCTTGGAAGGAGCTGGGCCATAGCCTGGGCCAGCATGGTCTTGCCAGTGCCAGGCTCTCCTATGAGCAGCACATTCCTCCTCTGCGTTGCCGCTTTTTTGGCTATATTTACAGCCTTATCCTGCCCTATTATCTGTTCTATAAGATTTCCAGGTATTTTTATCTCTTCTGTAGTCTTGAAATTCTTCATCAAAATCAGGTTAAATGTTTATAATTAAACTGATGTACATAATGGTTATTAAGCGTTATGTAATGTTTAGAGATTGTTGGCGTTTAGAGGGTGGGGAAGATGAAAAGAAGAATATCTCTAAACGCAACGCTATTTCTATGAATTAATATTTATAAGTCTTTCTATATTTCCGTTTTATGCCGATAATCAATGCTCAACAAAGAAAGTGGCTGATATCTGCTTTGCGAAGCTGCTGTAGCCTGGAAAGACCTGTGCATTGCCGGATTCGCCTGCGGGTGCTGCGGATGCGGCAGAGAATACAGGATAAGCATAGCTGTTCTGCATTATAGTCACATTTCCAAGCACTATCTGCCTGCCTCCTTCCACTGCCTGCGCCTGCGCAGTCGCATTTTGGACGGCATCCTTTAATGCCTCTGAAGACATCTCGCCGAGCAGCGCGTTGCTGAATCCCTGATCCACGCTGATTACGCTGACTCCGCTTATCCCTGAAACCGCATCTAGTATGTGCCCGACGTTATTTATATTATCGACATCGACTTTTATTGATTCCGTTGCCACGTATTCTATGGAATATTTGCAGCAATAATAGGGATATGCAGATGCATAGTACACGCATGCTGACGATGCATTTTCTAATGCCCCTGAAGAAGCAGTATGGAGAGGCTGTATGGAAGTGCACGTCTTTGAAGGGCCTATGCTGTAGCTTGTGGTCTGTATGTTTGAAGCGTTGTTTCCTATAAACGGCTCTATGGAGCTGTTGAGCGCATATATCTCGCTGTTTAATACTGATGCCGCCTCAGAAGGGCTGCTGGAAGTGGCGTTTACGTAAAGATTTATTGTTGCGGAATCCGGTGCCGCATATGCAAAACCCGTGGCAGTAACTGTTACAATCTGCTTTTGTGCGAATTGGTAGGAAGAGCCTATAGCTGTGATGGGAAACACCACAATCACAACAGCAAGCGCTATCAATGCGCCGGACATCAGCAGCGACATGCGGAAATTTTCAGCATTCATATTACCATTATTTATTTGCCTCAACAAGCCTTATATTTGCTTCTATCCTTTCCAGGGTCTGCTTAAGCGATTTGCTTATATCATCCCTGTAGTTTTCCTTGGCATAGAAGAAGCGCTCTATCTCCAATTTCCCCTTGTTCGTGCTCACCCAGCTGAAGTTCTCGACAAAATCAGGAAGCCTGTGCGTGCCCTTTTCAAAGCGCGCTTTCAGCTGCTGCCAGTTGCTTTTTGTCCATTTCCAGAGCAAATCCTGGCAATAAGGGTTTATAGATGCTGCCCTTGATATAAAACTTGCGTCCTGGGACCTTACGTCCTTTGAGAGCGAAAAGGCAAGCACCTTGCTTATGACGTTTGGATCCTTTGATGCGGGAAGAGAAAGCAGCGCATATCTCTTGTCCTCTGGAAGTTCTGCCTTTTTGTATATCCTTACCATGCTGTTGAATTCGTACATTCCGCCATTCCATTCGGATGTGGCATATGCAAAGGGTTTCATGTTGTTGTCAACGCTGTTGAGATCCTTCTTTGCCGAGCTAAAGAGCATACGCGCCCTTTTAACTGCCTCTTCGTGCCCTAAGATCCCGAGCCTGTTCATAGCAGCGCTTCTTACAATTGTGTCTATGTTACTTTCATCTTTCCCCCTTTCCCATCCAAGTGTACCTATTATCCGCTTGCAATATTCGATCTCAATTGCCTTTATCCTGCCTGCAACGTCCCTTCCATGGAATATGAACTCTAGGAATGCGAGATTCCCTATGATATTAGTGTTTAGCGGATATTCCAAGGGAAGGCCCATGAAATATTTTTCTATTAGATCCAAATAGTCAGAGACGCTCTTCTCCCCAGATCTCATGAATGCGAACAGATCGTTCTCTACTCCCCAGGCATCTGCTCCGCCAAGCTTGCCTTCTTTGATTGCCGCGCATATCCAATCAAGCAGGCCCTGCGAGTACCTTACCCTGCAGAATGCGGTCTGCCCATAATTCATCTTTATTATATGATGATCTCCGCCTGTCTTTATTCTCGCATCATTTTTTCCAAAAAGCATAAACCCTTCCTTTCCATCCATCATATATTTTAGAGGTATGCTCCTGCTGGATTTTTTCCCGCCTTTCCCAGGTATCAAAAAGAATATGTTCTGTGCAAGAGAAACATATCTTCCAAGTGCGCCAACAGACACCACAGGATAATTCGGCTCGTTTATCCATTCTGAAGCAGTATCAGAGAATCCTTTCACTTTGGACGCATTCTGCAAAGAATTCCATAAATCGTATTTCGTAGCATTCGAATACTTGTGCGCATTGAGGTAATTTCTAAGCCCTTCCCTGAATTTTTCTTTCCCAAGGTAATTCTCGAACATGTAAAGCACGCTGCCGCCTTTGTCATAGCTTATGTTGTCGAAGATCTGTGCTATCTCCACAGGCGATTTTACGTTTACATTTATCGGATGCGTGCTTCTGTACTGGTCTGCAGTAAGGGCATTGCCTATAGTGTTAAGATAACTGAGCATTGTCTTCCATTCCGGGAATATGCTATCAACGGCTTTTGCTGACATGAAAGTTGCGAAGCTCTCATTCAGCCATAAGTCATCCCACCATTTCATGGTCACTAAGTCCCCGAACCACTGGTGTGCAAGTTCATGCGCTATTACATCAGCTATCCTTTCCCTCCTCCCTGCAGAGACCTTGCTTTCATCGCACAAAAGCTCTACTTCCCTGAAGGTTATGGCGCCCCAGTTTTCCATGGCGCCTGCAGCGAAATCTGGTATTGCGAGCATGTCGAGTTTTGGAAGCGGGTATTTGATTTTAAAATATTCTTCGTAGAACCTTAGGAATCTTTCCGTTAAGTCAAGCGCAAGCCTTCCGTATCTCTTTTTGCCCGGAACAGTTATTATGCGTATCCTCGGATTCTTTGCCTTTCCCTCAAGGTAATCGAATTTTCCCACTCCCAGATAAAGCAAATACGTGGACATTTTTGGGGAAGTGTTGAATATGACCTCTTTCTTCCCGTCGCCATGTATCCTAACCTCCTTTTCATCCACATTTGATATCGCGTCTAAATCTTTATCGATAACAAAGGAAACATCGAAGGTAGACTTGAAAGCAGGCTCGTCAATGCACACAAATGCTGCCCGTGCATCTGCCGCCTCAAACTGGGATGTAAGAATATACTCTGTTTTAGCGCCGTTTTTGTAGGCGCTTCTGTAGAATCCTAAAAGCTGTTGCCCGTTCTCCCCATCAAATGCTATCTCTACCGTCACTCTCCCCCTGACCTTTTTGCCTAATGCAAGGGTTATTGTTTCTTTTGTTTTGTTATAGCTTACTCTTGCATTTAGCCTGTCCTTTCCTGCATTTACAAAAGCGCTCCTGACCTTGAGGTTGGCGGCATTTAGCAATATCCTATTAGATGCCTTTTTGATTTCCGCGTCTATCACTTCTTCGCATCTGTACACGAATGTTTTCATGTTGGGATAAAAGCGAAGGTTGTAATTTATGGGCACGAAGTTATCTCCAAGCACCTGCCTGCCGGTCATGCAATCATATCATATTCAATCAAAAAAACTTTAAATGCTCATATGAAATATTATTTCCGATACTATGCACCACATTGTCGCAATACCCCTTGATTACAAGCTGGCTGACACCATAGGTAAGAAAGGCAGTGTAAACAGCATAACATTCTATAATAGGAAAAGCGATGGCAATGTCATAGTGGGGATTGCGCCCAGCTCGCTCGCGGAGAAATTCTATGCCCTTCCCGAGAGCCTTTTAATAGCTGAGCAGATAATTGTAAGCACATCCGAAATGGGCAGGGATTTCGGTGAAGTCGTAGTCGCATGCGGGCTGCTTGACAAGAAGGTGCTCTTCACCGACGATAACGACGCAAGTGCCATTCTTAATGGAGTCGGACTTAAGAATTTCGAGATAGTATCAAAAGAGCAGATCATAGAGAAAATACTTTCATATGAAAAGAGCAAGGATGACGGAAAAGATGTTGTGATAAACATAGACAAGGCGTTTCCAGTAAAAGGGGTGGGCACGATACTCCTTGGTATAGTGGAAAGGGGCACAATAAAAGTACACGACCAGCTTATACACGGCTCAGGCAAGGAGATTACAATAAGGTCCATACAGAGCCAGGATGAAGACGTAGAGAGTGCGGAAGCAGGCACCAGAGTCGGCCTCTCGGTTAAGGGGATAGACCATACTGAAGTTGAGAAAGGAGACATAATATGCAAAATATACATAAAGAAATCATCGGCTTTCGACTGCAGCGTAAATATAAGCAAATTTGCAAAGCAGGACATAGCTGTCGGCGGGAGATTTGGCTTTGTATCCGGATTTATGTATTCGGAATGCACAATAGAGGAAGCCAATGGAAATTCGATAAGGATAAGGCTGCAAAAGGAGGCTGCAATAATACCTGGAAGCAAGTTCTTCCTAATGAGAAACAACTCGCCAAGGCTGTTTGCAAGCGGCGTTGTCAACTCTCCTGCGTAAGCGCATATCTGCATAAGTGCATAACGCTAATTTGTGCAACGTGGCATCTGCGCAATATCGCATATTCTTTAAGCGCTCGCCACAAAGCCCCAATAGCATTATTTCTGCTTTTTATAGTCAAAGAACCCCTTCCCTGTTTTCATCCCGAGCGTTCCGTTGCGTATCATCGCTTTTAGCACCTCCGGCACTTCGAACATTTTCTCGCCGCTCTGCTCGTTTATGGAGTCTATGACATCTTTGCCGGTATCAATGCCTATCAGATCCATAGTCTTAAAGGGCCCAAGCCTGTGCCCAAGCCCAAACTTTGCCGCAGTGTCTATGTCCTTTGGGGTTGCTATCCCGCTTTCGTAGAGATTGAATGCCTCCTTGAATAACGCGGCAAAAAGCCTATTGGCTACGAATCCCGGAGTGTCCTTTGGCTCTATTATTTTTCTGTCAAGCATTTTGCAGAATTTCCTTGCCAGCTCTATCGCATGGTCTGATGTGTCCTCTGTTTTTATTATTTCTACAAGTTTCATCAATACTGGAGGGTTGAAGAAATGGATGCCAAGGAAGTTTTCCGGATTCCTGAGCCCTTCCGAAAGGGTCTTTACCATTATTGAGGAGGTGTTGGTAGCCAATATTGCATCTTTTGGCAAATACTCGCTTATGTTCCTCAGCACTTCCTTCTTCAGTTCTTTTTTCTCCGGGATTGCCTCTATCACCACGTCTGAATTATTTACGATGCTGATATCATCGCTTGTCCGCAAGAGCTTCATAAGGGAGCGCTTTTTCATCTTCAGCCAGAGCTTCTGGATCCCCTTTGACATCTCAATATACTCTTCTATCCTCCTGATGCCTACTTCTGCATCATCCTTTGTCCTGTCTATCAGGGTTGTAGGGAGGCCGTTGAGCACAGTCAGGAACCCTATGCCAGAGCCCATAACCCCTCCTCCGCCAACTATAGCCACTTTTAGTTTTTCATTCATGTTGCACACCATCGAAATTATTTTCAAAATTAGGATGCCTTTTCTCTTTGAAGGCGTTTATTCCCTCGCTGCTGTCATTGTGCCTGAAGCACTCCATGAAAGCATTGATCTCTGTTTCGCATGACTTTCTATAATCCCTTCTCCCTGCAATTGCGCCTTTCGCCTCTACAATTGCATTGTAACTGTTTCTGGACATCTTTTCCGTCATGGCCTCGGCCGCTTTCAGCGGATTCCATGCGAGCCTGTTTACCAATCCAATGTTCAGTGCCTTCCATGATGGAATGCCCCCATATCTGCCCAAGTACACCATCTCCTTTGCCCGCGCCTCCCCTATAATATTTGGCAGTCTGTATGTCCCTCCTGCGCCAGGTATAAGCCCTATGCTAACTTCGGGAAATGCGAAAGTCGCATTCAATGAGGATATCCTAATGTCGCAGGTAAGCGCAAGCTCGAGGCCTCCGCCATAGCATGGCCCTCTGATTGCGGCTATGACAGGCATCTTTAATTCTTCCAGCTCCATGAATACGTCATGCACCTTGATAAGGTATTCCTCCACTTTCCTGCCAGATACAATAATGTCTTTTTCTTTTTTGATGCCGCCTATTGCATTAATATCCGCACCAGTTGAGAATGCTTTCCCAGCGCCAGTTAATATCACGACTTTATTCTGGCCTCTTTTAAGGCGGAGTATGGCATCTCCAAGTTCATTTATCAGGTCCAAGTCTATGCAATTTCCCTTCTCCGGCCTGTTAAGCGTCAGAACAGCCATCTTTCCCTTGTCCGATAAGATTATTTTATTTTCCATATTATCCCACATATTTTTCATGCAGTATAATCATCATATTCTTTCTATGACCATTGCTGGCGCCTGCCCTCCGCCAGTGCACATAGTCTGCAAGGCATATTTCCCATTCCTCCTAACGAGTTCATGGACCATGGTGGCCGCGATCCTGGCGCCGCTTGCACCAAGAGGGTGCCCGATTGCAATTGCGCCGCCATTTACGTTTAAAATAGGGTCCACCTTTACTTCTGATTGCCATAAGTTCATCTCATGTTTCCACGCGAGCACGACGCTTGCAAACGCCTCATTGACCTCTATAAGGCTGATATCCTTGAGAGAGATGCCGGCTTTCTCCAGCACTCCCTTCGTTGCGGGCACTGGCGCAGTGAGCATTAGTACAGGATCATTTGCAGCAACGTGGAACGAGACGAATCTTGCAAGGGGCTTTAGCCCCATCCTCTCAGCCGTCGATCTCTCCATGATAAGCATTGCAGCTGCGCCGTCGCTGACCTGCGAGGCATGCGCTGCAGTAATTAGGCTACATTTCTTCAGCGGTTTTAGGGCCGCGATTCTCCCTAGGTCCGGATTGTCGCGTATTCCCTCATCATCAGCCATTATCTTTTTTGCATCATTTGCATCTCCGCCAAATATAGGCACAGGAATTATCTCGTCAGAAAATCTGCCGCGCATCCTGGCATACGAAGCCTTAAAATGGCTTTCCATGCTGAATTCATCAAGTTTCCTCCGTGGAATGCCGTATTTCTTTGCTATGTCATCCGCGCTCTTGATCTGGTCAAAGTTTATTCCGGGGTATCTGCTCTTGAGCCCCTTGTTGTTGAAAGGCGATCCAGGCATATCCATTATGGATCTGTTGAGCAGAGAGCGAAGTACAGAAAATATTGTCCATGGTTTTGAGATCAAGAGATTTGGGTTGATTGCAGACGATCCTAGGGCAAGGTGCGACATGTTCTCCACCCCGCAGGCAATCACTATGTCATTGGCACCTGATATAACGGCCTGTGCCGCAAAATGTATTGCCATCTGACTGGAGCCGCACTGCATGTCAAGCGTAACGCCCGGTATGGATTCAGGCTGGCCTCCCGAAAGTATAGCATTCCTGCCTATGTTAAGGGCCTGTTCTCCAGCCTGGGAAACGCATCCGCATGATACCAATTCCACAAGCGCCGGGTCTACATTCGTCCTTTTCAATAGACCGTCAATTGCATGTGCAAGCAGGTCAACTGAATTCCATCTGCTAAGCATGCCAAGGTATTTGCCTACTGGGGTGCGGATCGCTTCCACTATCACCGCTTCCCTTTGGGGCTTGTCATTTGTTTTTCCTGTTCTATCCACTGAATCTCCAAAATTGCGTGCCAAGGTTATATCGCAGTCTGGTATCTGATTGGCGCGTAGATATCTACATATATTTCTACTGCGTTTAAATAAGTTATGTGCAATGTGCACAATGCGGGAATATGCGCGCCGTTGCCATAATCCCCGGCCATCAACTAGAGTTCCAGATCTCCCAAAATTGCTTTTCGAGGCTCTTTATCTTATCAGGATCGGATACAACCTCTATATGCTCGACATTATCATGCATGCCCCTGAATGTAAGGTTTGCTGACCCTAATATCGCGCCATTTTCTGTGATGTACATTTTTGCATGCACAAACTTGTGCGGTATCTTTAAGCGTATGCTGTTTCTGCTCCTAACCCCAAAAAAGAGCAGAATGGCCGCAAGCGCGAAGAACGATATTCCAGGCATATATCCTAGCAATAACACCCCTGCCCCGAACAATACGGATGCGAAAGACAGGCTTAACCAAACTTTTCCAAAGTAGCTCATGCCAGAGCTTAGCGCTTTCCTGCCCTTTTCCGATATGGAAGACGCTATCACATAAACTCTCTTGCCGCTTGAGATCCTAGAGAGGTAGTCAGAGTAATAGCTGTCTATATACGGAGATATGATAAGCAGCCTCCTAGAATTGCCGAGCAGCCTCTCGACATGCGCATGCGATTGCGTTCCTGAATATGATATGCTTTTAATTTCATCAGGCATACTAATTATGCGTTATTCAGGAATAAATAAGTGATGCAGTGGAGATGAGCGAAAGGGACATAATAGAACTGCAGATATCGTATTTCAAGAATGAATATATACATGGCATGGTATACGCAAGCCTTTCAGAAAAGGAGAAGGACGGCAAAGCCAAGTTCCTCCTGAAACGGCTCGCAAAGAAAGAGATTGAACATACGGGAATGTGGCGCGCAAAGCTCAGGAAAAAGGGCATAATGCCAAAAGAACCAGGAAACGCATTCCTTAGCGTGTGGTTCTTTTATATCATAAGGAAAATATTCGGAGTCTCGTTCATGATAAACATACTGGAGCTTGACGAAGACAGGATAGTAAACAGATACAAGGCGCTTCTCGAGGCTAAAAGCCTTGGCAGAAGCGAAAGAAACTCGCTTAAGAAGCTTCTGATAACGGAGAATAGATACGAAAGCATGATAATAGCGAAAATACGCCAGAACGAGCATACGCTAAAGTATACGCGTTCCATGATATTAGGCCTCAATGATGGAATAGTGGAAGTGCTTGCCGCGGTATCCGGGTTTGCTGCGCTCGCGGCAGCGCCTGGCATTGTAGTGATAGGGGGCATTGTGGTGGGTATATCGGGCACCCTGTCTATGACGGGGGGCGCTTATCTTGCAGCCAAGTCGCATACCATAGTGTCGAGTGATTCTGGTGATAAAACAAAAGAAAGCGAACCATTGGTTGAAGCATACTATACCGGAGTGCTTTACATAATAGGCGCGCTCGTGCCTATCCTCCCGTTCTTGGCAGGATTCGGAAGCTACATAGGGATACTGTTTGCAATAATTCTTGCCACAGTTGTGCTTTCAATTGCATCTGCAGTCATATCAGTTATAGGCGGGACCAGCATAAAGCGCGGGGCAATCGAAATGGTATTAATCTCACTGATTGCCTCACTGTCGACTACTTTTCTAGGAACAATAGCGCACATATATTTCAATATAATTATATAGGCGGCAACGCATGCGTCATAGCGCACCATAGCACGGCATTTGGGCAGAGATCCAAGGTCTTGTTCCTCGCTGCCCAGTATAAATGCCATGAAGCAGTCATGGAGAAAGTACCATGTTGCATCCCTGCACAGGCGAAAGCTGGCCGCTCAGTATCAGCTTTATGTAGCCGAGTATCGGGAACGACCCTAATACATGCCCCACTATATCCTCTTGGGATGGCGGATAGTTGGCAAACTCAATGTCAAGCGCAGGATTATTGTCCCCTTTTGTAAGGAAATAGTACGTGCCATTGACGTTTATCGCAGCTACAAGCCTGTGTATTATGTCGCCGCTGAACGAATCATTTGGAGACGCCCTGTATACAACTATCGGCATGCTCCTGTTCTCGTTTATTGTTGTGTTTAGTATACGTATTGATGATGTGAATACAGCTATTCCGCTATTCCGGACATTGTTTACGCTAAGGTTGCCTATGCTGTAATTGTATTTTATTGGGTTTGAATCCTGGTTTCCCACGAAGCAAGCCCTGTAATCATTTGTTCTCAGCGAATCGATGCAGCTTATGCTGAACAGGCCTATGGCATAGTTCCTGCTCTCCATGTACTTAAAGCTTGGGCTGTTGGAATATTCTGATATATTTCCGCTCCAGTTCCTGGGGTAGAAGAAGAAGGCAAGGAACTCTTTGCCCATGTTTTCCTGCAGGTATGAGAACTGCTGGCTTGTCATGTTGACAACAGGAACCTTGTTTCCGGAAACGAAAGATGAGAAATTTGAGATGCCTTGGAGAAGCACGACATCGCCCCTTCCAAGGGTGGGAAGCATGCTGCAGCTTGCAACAGCGTCGAGCGGATATTTCGTATTGAGAAGAAGCGACAGTACAAACCATATCATGAGCGCGGCCCCTACAGACACTATTATCTCATAGATGCTCTTGATGAATCCCTCCTCCCCTATGCTTCCGCTGAATTCAAGCACTATGAGCGATACGAGCAGAATGAACAGCGCAGCGCCTATAAGCGCATTGTTGAATACCGCATATGCCGCCAGAAGTATAAAGAACAGCAGGTAATAGGGCCACATCGCCCTGTGGCCACTGTCACCTTTCCCATCCTGCGACTTTTGTTTCTTGAATCTTCTTTCCAAGGGAATGACCTATTCAGAGCGCGCCTTTCGAAGCCATTATCGATCCGATTTCAAGCCCGATCGCCCTTGATTCGTCGTTGGCCTTTGCAACGCCTATCGCAACGTCGGCATCAGCCACCAGCGAATCGTTATGGCTTACTACTATGAACTGCGAATCCTTGCTTAGGTTCTTTATCAACTGCGATAGCTTCTTAGAGTTCTCCTTGTCAAGCGCGGTATCTATCTCGTCGAATATGTATAGCGACGAGGTATGGTATGAATGTATTGCGAATATGAATACTATCATGATGAGCGACTTCTCGCCTCCAGACATCGAGTCCATATGCTTCTTCATCTTGCCTGTGTCTATTCTTATATTAAGCCCGCTATTGAAAGGATCCTTAGGGTCCGTGAGCTCAAAGATCGCACTGTCGCTTGATATGTATCCGTAGAACTTGTTGAAGTTCTTGCTCACGGCTTCGAAAGTGTCAGAGAATACCTTGAACTTCTTCGATTCTATCTCGCTTATCATCTTGAGCACCGCCTCCTTCTCATTGGAGAGCTGTTCCACCTTAGACTTCGCCTCCTCCACGTCCTTTCTTTTCACATCATACATCTCCGGCGCCATCATGTTAACGTTGCCGAATTCTTTTATCCTGCTTGCAAGCACCAACGACTCCTCCTCCATGCTCTGCAAGCTTTCATTTATTATGTCAAGGCTCTCTCCGCCGTACGATGCAGATTCAGCTTTCAGGTCGTTTATCCTGACCTCCGCCTGCGCCTTCTGCACCTTTATATCATTTATCTGCCTTTCTATATTCGCCAACTGGGATTCAAGGGAGCCTTTTTCCCTTTCCATATCTCCCATCTCCGCAGCTATCTTCTGCACCTTTTCGTAAGTGTCCTTATTGGCCCTGCTGCTCATGCTTATCTTCTCCTCAAGCTCGCTCCTGGAAGCAAGCAGTGCGTCCATTCTAACTTTTTTGTCCTTCATCTCCCTCTTAGCCTTCTCTTTTTTGTCGTTTCTTGCGGACATGCCCGCATCTATGGATTTTATCGTGTCGTAATTCATCTGCATCTCTTTTTCATATGCCGCCTTTGATATCTTTATGGATTCGAGCTCCTTCTTCATTGATTCCAGCATTTGCAGTTCTTCCTTGTCTTTGCCTCTCCCATCTCCGCCTTTCGCCCTGGCAAACTTGGCACTTTCCTTCTCGCGTTCTATTCCATCTTTCAGCGCTTCTGCCTCAGATGCAAGATTCTTTATAGCGACGCGTGCTTCCGAAGAGCGCTTCCCATATTCATCTATCTCCTCTGCAAGCTTCCTTACGGATTTTTCGCGTTCCGCGATATCGATGCCAAGCGCCTTAAGCTCTTTGCCGTTGGAATCTATGCTGAGCGATAGCAGCGCCTGCTCCTTTCTAATGTTCCTGAGTTTAGCGTCTCCTGAATCAAGCGCGCTGTTCAACATGAGAGAATCTTCTTCCAGCTTCTTTATGCTTGCATCTATGGTCCTTAGAGGAAGCGTTTTTTTAGAGAACCCTCCGCTCACTGCTCCCGATTTTTCAGCTATGTCTCCGGAAAGTGTAACATACCTTCTCTTGCCAAGCCCGTGCACTTTCGCATCGTCTATCCTATCTACTATATACGTGCCACCGAAAACATATTCCATTGCAGGCAGGAACTTCTTATCGAACTCAGCAAGGCTTATCGCCGAGACAAGCCCCGCCTCATTTTTAGTATTCTCATATCTTATTTCTTTTAAAGGTATGAAATTGGCCCGTCCGATTCTGTTCGACCTTAAATAGTCTATTATTTTAGATGCGGTGCTTATTGAATCTACTACAACGCATTCCATCCTGCTCCCCGCAGCCGCTTCAAGCGCCTGCGCATGCTCTGGCTTAAATGTGCATAGTTCCGAGACAGTTCCGTAAAATCCGTCCTTTTCGGAAAATGCGCTCTTTATCCTTCCAGACATGCCCGATTCCCTAGAGTATGCAAGTGCACGCTGGCTCTTTAGCTCAAGTATGGATGAATCCGTATCTTTCTTCTGCTTCATGCACTTGTTAAAGTAAGCCTCTGCATCTTCAATATCAGAAGCCATGTTTTTCATTTTCTCGGCAAGCGCCAGCGATTCTTCGGAAACGGTTTTGAGGCGGCTTCTTGACGAAGAGAGCTTCCTTTCCTCGTCATTCTTCGCTTTACCCTTCTCCGCCATAATGTTTTCAAGGTTTGAAACGGAGAGCTGCTCCTTTGATATCCTTAGGAGCACATCGTTAAGCCTGTCCTGCATGGATTGCACTCTTTCTGCAGAATCGCTTATCATCTTCTCGAGCGCAGACATGTCACCAAATTTCGCGCTCCTTTTGGCCACTTCCGGCTCAAGTTCCATTATCCTCTTCTCCAGGCGTGACACAGCTGCTTTTCCCTCATCTGTCTTCTTCTTGACTTCGATCAATCTCATCTCGTCCGCTTCCTGTTCTGAATCCCACTCCTTTATGTTCCTCCCTATGCTCTCTATCTCCGCGCCAAGCACTGCTGCGTCTGTGCCTATCTTCTCCATCGATCTCTTTATCTCGTCAGCCTTAGATGAGCTCCCTTGGAACTCCTTGGACAGCTCTTCCCTTGATTTGGATAGCGACATCAGATGACCCGAGATAGCATCCAGCCTCTGCACAATCTTCTGTTTATCTGCGTCGAGAAGCGCCATCCTCCTGGAGTATTCGCCGAAGCTCTTCTCAACTTCGGAGAGCCTGCTGCATATTATGCTGTACTTGAGCGATTTCATTCTCGCAGTGGCTGCAAGGTACTTTTCAGCCACCTCCTTCTCCCTCTCAAGGTCCTTAAGGAACCCGTATCTCTCATTGAGTATGCTCTGGGCTTCGTTGAGATTTATGCTGACCTTCTCCATCTCCTTCATAGCCTCATTCTTCTTGTCATCAAACTCCTTTATCCCGGAAGCCACATCTATAAGCTCCCTTCTCTCCTTTGGATTGAGGTCCCGCATCTTGTCTATCTCTCCCTGGGTTATGGTGTTTGTCTCGTTGACATCCATCTTGTGCTTCTTCAGCACTTCGACTACTTCTTTCTTTGGAATTATCTTTCCATTGAGCCTAAATGCGCTCTTTCCATCCGCCCTTGCAACCCTTACTATTTCTATGCTTTCATCGCCTTCAAGCTTTACCCTTACCATGGTTCTTGCAAGCTCCCCCCTCTTCTTCGCAGATGATGAAATTAAGCCGTTGAGGTTGCTTGACCGCAGCCTTCTAAGCGAATTTTCTCCCATCCCGAAAAGCAGCGCATCGCATATATTGCTCTTCCCGCTGCCGTTCGGGCCCACAATGCACGTGAAGCCCCTGCTGAATAGTAGCTCTGCATGCTTGAAGGATTTGAATCTGCTAACGCTTAGCGATTTTAAGTAGAGCATGTATGCACCGGCCGCAATAGTAAATATGTATGCATATTTTTAAGCATATCGTCTATATATTCATTGTTCCGGGAAATGCCAATCCAGGGCTGCGGCAATTCATATATGCAGCTAGATCTTTTTTGCCCTGTTCCGCATGAGATGCAGATACATTGTAGACCTGATCAAGGACGATGTAGATATGCCTATAAGCTTCCTTCCCTTCATCACCGCAACAGCCCTAGTGCCAAGGCTTTCCATTTTTGTGAACACCTCGTAAAGGCTCGTGCCATACTGCATCTTAGGGATCACATACGAGACATCCTTTACATATTTCGCGTCTTTCGGGAACTCGTATTCCAGCCCCACCATCGATATTTCGCCGTCCTTCCTTGTTATAACTATCTTTCCTTGATTTTCCTTTGCTATGTCATAGAGCCTGCGTATGCTGATGTCCGGATCTATCATGACAAAATTTGCTGCCGTTGCGTCTTTTAGCGTAAGCCCCTCAGCCTCCTTTTTGATTCGCACCGCAGATTCTTCGCTCTTAACTCCGCCATAAAGGAATACCACTATTATCATGTCCCAAAGCACGGTGAACTCCTTGTAATCTACGGATGCGTTTGCTAGAAGAGCATATGCGAACGTGCCAAACACTATTAACCCAAGCACATACATGCTGGCATTTACGGTTATCTCAGTTGCCTTATAATAGTCGTGCTTTCTCTCCAGGTAACTCCTGAATACTCTTCCTCCGTCGAGAGGGAATGCTGGCAGAAGGTTGAATACGCCAAGAAGTATGTTTATTTCCGCAAGGAAGTTCACGACGTTCTCAATGATCCCCGGCTGCATGAATACAACGAATATGCCGAAGATGCCCCCTAAGAGTATGCTTGTCATAGGCCCAGCAAGAGATACATTGAACTCCACTTTCGGGTCTATGTTGGTTTCGGTCATTATTGTTGCTCCGCCTAACGGCAGCAGGATTATCCTGCTTACGCCTATCCCGTTGTGGCGCGAAGCTACCGCATGTGCAAGCTCGTGTATCAGTACGCAGACGAATAAAAGTATGAATAGCAGAGAAAGGTACGTGCTTAGAAGCGCAGTTATCAGTATCAGCGCTATGAAAGTCCAGTGCAGGTCTATCGGTATTCCGAATATTCTGCCTATTGATATCGAGCCCTGTGAAGCCAATCTACCACAAAAATATATATGGATGGCAAACTATAAATATGGAGAATCGGTTCTATGAAAGAGATAAAGATATCAGATGGAATATTCCTTATAAGAGACACGCCAGCAGCATTCATCAGGAAGCTAAACGCGCTTGTCATAGGAGACCTCCACATAGGAATGGAGAACAAGCTTTCAAGGTCAGGAATACATTTCGAGGGCCAGGACGAAGTGCTTGGCAGCAAGCTCCTGGAAATATGCGAATATACAAATGCAGATAGGATAATATTCCTTGGGGATGTAAAGGACAGCATAGGTTATCCGGAGAGGGCGGAATACCTGTCTCTTGCAATCTTCTTCAGGAAACTGGATGGCAAGAAGATTTACATAGCGAAGGGAAACCACGATTCGCACCTTAAGAGCATATTACAGAGACTGAAGATAAAGGCGGTGATACAGACAGAAATAAAACTGGGAAAGTATGCTTTCATCCACGGCAACACTTTGCCAAGCGAAGGCATTATGAAATGCGATTACATATTCGCAGGCCATGGCCATTTCGCAGCAACAATAGGAGGAATGGGCAAGGGAAAAGTATGTGTGTTGTGCAACTTGGGGAAGAATGCTAAATCAGTATACAAGAAGTACAACAAGAAAGCAAGACTGATACTCATGCCAGCATTCAGCAACCTGATAACCGGGAGCGATCTGGAAGATGGCATGAATATACTGCCTCTTCTTAGAAGGGGGGTGTTCAAAAACAATAAAATTTATAAATTCTGATTATATATATGGTGCATTAGGTATAAACCGAATCGTTTTTTTAGGTAATGCATTCATAACCTGTAGTCGTGTTTCATATTGGATTAGGCTTGAACCTTTCCTTCACTTCGTGCATGCTGCTCCCTACCTTCTCCTTCCACGGCATGAACTCCGCAGGGCTCTTCGGGTACGCTGCATATAATGCATTCAGTTCCTTCATCCTCCTTACCACAAAAATAAGGTTCTTGAATGCGTTTATGTTTGCAACCCCGTGCAGGATCTTGTTGAACGTCTGGCCAAGCGAAAGCTCCGGCACAAGCCCATAGCTTATGTCTACGGCTTCCTTGTCAGTAAGGAAATGATGCATTCCATAATTTATCTGGTCGTTGTTGAGGGACTGCAGGTATACCCTGAAGACTTCAAGCCCTGCGGTCTTGTTTCCGTATTCCCTATTATATTCTGTATTGTATCTCCACAAAGAGCCTAGGCTTATGTCTTTCTCCTGCACTGCCTTTGCCGCTACCTCTCCCGCAAGGAGCCCTCCTACCATTGCAGGGCCTATGCCTCCTGCGCTTATGGGATTGGGCATTGCCATGCTGTCCCCAGCCCCCATATAACCATAATACACAAGGCTGTCAAGCTGCCTCCTCACGGGCACAGACCAGTAGCCCTTTCCGTTCTTGTCCTCATCATAAATCTTCATGTTTTTAACTGCCGGATTCCACTCTATGTACTTGTCTATGAGCGAATGCAGCGTGTCTGTCTTACTCATCTTCTTGTTCCTTATGTCAAGGCTCTTCTTCTCAACGCCAAGCCCTATGTTTATCTTGTTGCGGGCTCTTGGGAATATCCAGCAGTATCCTCCAGGAGACATCTCCTGATTAAGGTGTATGAGTGCGTTCTTTGGGTCATAGTATGCAAGATCGTCGTTTCCAACTTCAAAGTCTGCTATGTACCTTCCAGTAGTCTCAATGTCATCATGGCTTATCTCCCTGTCTACATATGGATTCTCTGGCAGCTTCCTCCTTAGCATGCTTGAGATTCCTAATGCATCTATTACTATCTTCGCCCTGACCTGGTAAGCGTTATTTTCAGTGTTTCTTCCATATACTCCAACTACTTTGTTGTCTTCGAGTATGGGTCCGTCTACAAAGTGGCCGCTGACATACTTTGCGCCAGCTTTCTGCGCTATGGCAAGCAGCTTTCTTGCGAACTTCGGCCTGTCAAGGCTGTATCCCTCTCCCTCGAAGAGGAATTTTTTCTTTAAATCAGGGCTTATCGCATAAACCCCGTCGACTTTGTGGTCCAGTTCAGGCTCACTGAAAGAAACCCCAATCTTCTTATTTATAAAATCTAGATGTGATTTTGCTACAGCATCTCCGCACGTCCATCCCCAGTTGGTCTTCTTGCCAGGCTCTTCGACGCTGTTTTTGTCTATTAGGAGAACATTTGCCCCCCCTTTTGCCGCAGCAGCAGCCGCAAGCGTTCCTGCAACTCCTGCTCCTGCAACTATGACATCATATTCATTGTCGAGTTTCACAGAGATCACGATTGTTATTTTTCTTTCTTTATTACCATTATCGGTATAAGATCCTTCTCGAATTCCATTTCTGCAAGGTCGAGCGGGTTCGTAATGCCTTTGGGTACTTTTATTAGAGGAGGGGCGCCATATGCTAGCTGGAGCGCCCTAGCACCTATTATTCTTGCTTTTTCGAATTTCGTATAGTCCAAAGATACACCTGAAACAGAACAAAATAGACTTTAAAATATGGCATGAAAGGTTTATATTGTTTATGGGATAGCCTTTAATACATAAAAAGCCAAAATCCATCCATGTTTAATAACGCAAAAAAGGCAAAAGCAGAAAAATCCGAAGTTATAATCGAACCAAAAGTACCATATAATGCGGCATTCTTTGCAGGCATAACAAATACTTTCATAATAGCCTCGGAAAAGTACGGCGAAGAGGAGGCATTGGACTTTTTAACAGAGCTTATGAAAAGGAGTTTAGGCACAGCCTATGGCATGATGGGGGCAAAGAGGGGCAAGGAAGAATTTATCAGATGCGTGGGGGAAAGGGATGCAACAGTTGGCCTAAAGGTAAGCTTTGAAGTGAAAGGAGATAATTCTTTTGCCTACAGATTCCATACTGATCCGTTTCCAAATCTGAGAGGCAAGGTAGACCCAAACAAGCTAGATGCAACATATATTGGGTTCAAAGTAGCCTTTTTCATGGGTCCGGACTGGACTTATACCACTAAAAAGCATATTTGGAAAGGAGACGAGTACACGGAACACTTGATACATGTAAAGAAACACTTAATACAGATAAAGAGAAAAGCATATGAACTAAATATGGGTGCAAGCGTTTCTGAACATAATAAAAAAAGAGAAGCATCAAACATCCTTAGGAAAAATTAATCATTTTGGCAAAACTTTTCTATTGCAAGGGTGCCATAAGAATAATTCGCAAGAATGGTGTTCCACTGACGACGAAAAATTTTTGCTTTGAGGGAAAAGAGACAGATATAATCATAGGTTGGGGCATCCTGAAGAATATCGGGGAAAAAATAGCAGAGCACAATCCTTACAGGATCGTTGTTGTCACCGATGCAAATATAAGAAAGACCTATGGCGAATTTGTTAAGAGGCAGATTGAAAGCCAAGGTATAGAATGCATGCTTGTTGATTTTCATCCTGGAGAGGCGCAGAAGGCAAGAGAAGTAAAAGACAGGATACTTAATGAGATGCTCGGCTTTGCAACTGCGGACAGCGGGGTTGTCGCAGTTGGCGGAGGAATAGTCCTGGACGTTGCAGGCTATGCAGCGTGCGAATATTTCAGGGAGAAGCTGAAGTTTTTTGCTGTCCCAACGACATTGATGGCTGCGCATGACGCCGCAATTGGTGCAAAAAATGCAGTGAACTCCAGATTTGCAAAGCATTCTTTTGGGGTATATTACCCCCCAAAGTTTGTCTTTATAGATGCTGAAACCATCATGTCATTAAATCAGAGGGAGATCAGGAACGGGCTCATGGAGAGCATAAAGCACGCGATGGCCCAGGACATTGGCTTTCTCGAATATTTATTATCACTACCTTCAGACATGAAGCTTTCAAAGGAGGAATTATTGGAAGTAATCAACCGCACTATAGACTTGAAACTTGAATGCATGAAAGGCGATGAATACGAGATGTTTAACCCTGTGCTGCACCTTGGGCATACCCTGGGGCATCAAATCGAGTTCCACTCCAATTTCCTTCTGACGCATGGCGAGGCGCTCTCTCTCGGCATAAGGGCAGAGGCCGTGCTTGCAAACAAGCTTGGCATGCTCTCTTCTGAAGACGTGGCAAGGGTCTTCTCCATCTTCAAAAGAATTGGTGCACCTTCGAAGATTCCAAACGCATCAGATGAATTCTTAGATAAGGTTATCGAAGGCCTAAAGTATGATAATAAAAGGACAAGGAGAGGAACGCCTTTCTTTCTCCTAAAAGAATTCGGCATCCCCCCAATCACAGTTTATGAAGATTCGATTCCGAAAGAGTATATACTTCAGTGTTTAAAATCAATCTCGTGAAAGTAGTGGAATAGGTCCGAATCCCGGCCATGGTGAATTCGATTTACAAAATGAATAGCAGAACCCCTAACCTTAAGTTAGGGGATGAATGCCAAATGTTTTTACATTTTGTCTTCATAATCTCATCAATGTCCCCTGCATATATCTGAAACACATCCTATAAAGGAGTGTCCAGAGTTGAGTGCAGGACTCGTCAGGTTGATGCCTGTGGCACGAAA
>JAJYWY010000029.1 GCA_021791245.1 Microcaldota archaeon | reverse complement strand
ATTTGAATTTTAAAACTTCATACGCGTTCAAGTCTATTCCAAATTGCATGTATAGTTTTTCCCATCCTATATTGCCCAGCTCCTTGCCACCAATGCCCAATTCCGTTATAGTATCCCTCACTTTCTTTTCGCTGGATGCTTCTACCTCCAAAACAGGCGGAATTAGAGGCCATCTGTTGATGGTTATCTCCACTCCATCAAGCATGAAGGTCTCCCTTTTATTTTCCTGGTATTTCCCGTCTTTGATAAACTTCGAAAAGATTTCTGCAGAGCTGTCGAAGTCGTTTGTTTCTATCTCGATTTCTTCAGTATTCCCAAGGCCATCACCCTTTCTATACTTGTATGCGATTGTGCATTTTTTCCCATCGGTTCTGACCCTTATGAATTCGTCCACGCCTGCATTCTTAGATAAATTAAAAATCCATCTTCTTTGCAGTATTTCCCCAGAACCGTTTATGCCCTTTTTCTTTAACTCAGCCCTCAACTTCTTTTCGTCAAAATCTATTATTTTTGTCTCAATTTCTATCATAATTTCACCTAAACTTTGCCTCCGCTTCTTAAAGCACTGAATATTTCATCATCGGTAGTCTCATTCGTAAATTTGACCAGGTTGTCTGTTCTTATCCCACATGGTTGTATTACACCGGTGGGTGTGATCCTCACATGGTACCTGCAGCCCTCGGTACAACGGGCTCTGACCGCACATTTTGTGTTTGGGCAGCTATTAATCCTGGTGTCTTTAAGCTCCACTATGGCCTTTCCAATCTTAAATATTTTCCCGGCGTATGGCAGCATATAATGATAAATGGACTCGGCCTTCTGAGTAAGCACTTTGTCAAGCCTATCAACCAACGAGTATGCATATTCCTGCGCTTCTGGATTTTCAGAGAGCATGCAGAAAAATTTAATTTTAACTCCCTTTTCGGCCGATAATTTTATGTAATTGTCTACCTCATCAAAGGTCTGGTCTCTAACTACGCAGTTCACACTTACGTACAAGCCAGCATTAACAGCGGCATCTAGACCAGCCAAAGCGAGATGTAGCGCGTCAATGCATGTGACTTCCTTAAACCCCTCCTTGGTAAGTGAATGGATTGAAATATTCAGACCATCTACTGAAGCGGATTTCAGTCTCGCAGCAAGGCTCGGCTGACCTCTACTCAGCCTCGTGCCGTTTGTTGTCACTTTTATGCTTTCCACCTCGTTCAAGGCCTTAAACCTTGATATCAAATCAAGTAATTCATCTTCAAATAGGGTTGGTTCACCATCACCCGCTATGTGGATGCTTATCCGCTTGCAGCTTACTGCAGCGATTCTGCTCACGATGCCTACCAAATCCTCATTGCCTATAGCATTCTGGCCAAAAACCGCCCTGTATGAATTATCTTCATGGCATTTGATGTTTAACCGACTGTCAAAATTACAATTCTCATTGCATAATCGCCTGAGCACTGGTGCGCCGGTCGGTACAGTTTTGTCTATTCTTATGTTCACTAACGAGGACTTATGCTCTTTTTGCTGAACCATCAAACTCATTGCGCTCTCCATACCATCCAGTAAAGTATACACCGCATATAATATATATTTATATCCTTTATAGCATATGACTTATATATTGGATATAACAACCTGGTGAACTATATAAGCACTTTGGAACGCTTCTATACTGATTATGTCAAAGAAAATATGACAAATTATGATAATAGAAAGCGCTTTGATATTGAGAAAATTTCAGGTAAAACACATTTTATAATTCCGATAACTTATATAACGCCGAATTACCTTTCAATACGTGTCCTTTCCCTCATATCAGCGCTTACGAATTTGGGGCATAGGGTTTCCATCGTATTGCATGACAACAACCTTATCATACACCAAAGGGTGAGAAGGAATCTCCTCTCAAAGAATAATATCTCTTTTACAAGATATGTTGAACAGATATTGGAGGAAATAGAGCTTTTATTGAAAGTCATTGGTGCTAATGTAGAAAATGTAGATATATTGAAGGCTTCCGATGCATGGTTTGCCTGTGCGCAAAATAAAACTGAATTTTTTGAATTTTACAGCTTCCTCAGTGAAATAACTTTTAATCTGTATTCGAAAGATAAGAATTTCTATAGCGGAGCCCACCACATCTTCCAGAGGCCGTTTGATATTTACATTGCAAAGAAGTTCTCCAAATTGTACAATAAGGATTGGAACAACCCGTTATTTTTCATAACATCCAGTGAACGGGCGCGGGCCTACGCTAGATTAAGGGACATACTGTCTAAGAGTGCATACACCTTATCAAGAGGCATACCGATACCAATAATTCTAAAACTGAAACACGTTCCCTTCATCTCA
This sequence comes from Microcaldota archaeon, assembly GCA_021791245.1. Classification (GTDB taxonomy): domain Archaea; phylum Micrarchaeota; class Micrarchaeia; order Micrarchaeales; family CABMGC01; genus JAJYWY01. Next base: position 1,904 of record JAJYWY010000029.1, on the reverse strand, counting down.
TATAATGATAATTTGCCAATGTGTGGAAACAGCGCAGAAGAAATAAGGAGCATACTGCAAAAACTAGACTTAACGCAAGTCGACTACGCTGAACTTTATAAAAACATCATAATGCCATTGTTCTCTTTCTTTTCGAAATCTGGAATAAACATAACGCTGATAAAAAAGCCCAAATTCGATGCGGACCACATGTCAGATTATCTTTATAGTATATTGAACAGTGTTGCGAATAAGACAAACAGCAAAATGATCATAAAACGAAAAGAAATTATTATAGATTCAAAGTCAAAATTTGAGGAGACGAGCATTTTGCTAAAGAGCAAAGCTGTTCTGAAAGTTTTGGCGTGTTGCAATGGTGAAATGACCTCATCGGAAATAGCAAAAAAAACTGGCATACAATTGAGTAATGTAAGTTCTTACATAAACAAATTACGTGGAGCTGGGCTTGTAACAACAGATACAAAACCCAGAATAAAGTTCGAGAGAATAATAATAAATTCTGAAAGTATATAATGCTATTGTAACAAATGCTGTGAATCCAAATATTGCAATCCATGCATGCAAAGCCATACTTAGATCATTTTGATTAAGCTATAAACTGCCACTACGCTAATTGTTGTGAACATCTTCTCGTCCATTGCTTTGTCCAGAAGGTCGCTTTTCTGTCCAAGAAATAGCACTTACGGATACATTGCAGACAAGGCCAGGAAATAGCAAAGGCATATATATCTACCTTGCGATGGTATACATGAAGAAGAAAGTCAGATAAGGTAAGCAGTGAATAAATCTTATCCTAAACTCAAGTAAAGAAAGCTATAGATTAAGTTCCCTGAGCGGAAAGTTTCGGGATCCTTAAGGCGCTTTTGCGATTTAGGCACTTGAAATCTGTAAGTCGCTGGTTTTCTTCTTCCATCATCGTACCAATGCTGCGCATCAGGAGTATCCTCTAGTTTGCATATGGTGCAGTATTTAAGCGTAATTATAATATTTAGCTATAAACGAACACACAGTTCATATTTTAATACTAAAATTCCGCCTATTTTCTTTGTTTTAGGGGTAATATGGACAGCACATTACCAACGATAAATACTGGAAGGCTAGATGAGGCAGGAATGGAGATAGCATGCGTTATACTCAAGCCAGACACTATAGAGGATGGCAGGAAGGATGCGAATGATTATGATGATAATATGGCAAGAATACAAAAATTTATTTTCCCACTGATGCTTGCAGCATTGCTTTTCCCTGCAATCTCCTTTGCAGCAAACACATCGTCAGTTGTCACCAGAGCTATACTCCTCCATCTTATTTGTCTACAGTAATAGGCATAATACTGATAATCATAGTCTTATTTGTGGGCTTCAAGTTCCTTAAGAGCATAATCAGCACAGTGGTGTTACTAATAGTTCTCTTCATACTTGCATCTTTCGCATACGGTCTGCGATTTCCGGATGTATATTCCGCTCTTCCACAATTGCCATGCCGTTATTTTTGCAGAAGTCTTTCAGATATTCAACTATCGCATCCTTCCTGGGCATGAGCCCAAATATCCGTTTAATTATAAGAAATTGAGTTTTAAAAAACTATGCATTTGCAAAAAGCCAAGGTCTAGCGTAGAGGCAAGGGAAGTTATCTGCAAAGCCGGCCACTCTGCAGTTCATGAAATTGATAATGCTATCGGCATATTGCCTGCGGAATGACGTTCTCATTTCTGAAAGAAGTGTCAGGCATGGAAAAACAGGTTTGCAGAATTGAAAGAGATCTGTCCACATCTATTCCTTAATTATAGAACACCTCATCAGATACGGGTAAACCATGTGCGTTAATGCAATGACTAGTGATTATTCACTTTATCCTATATCTGATTTTATTCTTCATATGGATAAGAGTATTATTGCGAATAT
>JAJYWY010000042.1 GCA_021791245.1 Microcaldota archaeon | reverse complement strand
GCCAGGATTCATCATCAGTATAGTGATTTTGCACAACGTCGCCGCTCGCCTTGAGCATCTTCATGCCGACAACCTTAAGCCCTGCCTCTTCGAAGATAGCAGTTACCTTGCCTATTATATTCTTCTCCACCCCGTCCGGCTTTATGAGCACAAGAACTCTTTCCATAAAATTACCAAAGCCAAGATTAGAAACACAAATATAAAAACGTGATTCTACCAATATCCGTAGGGAACTTTGATGGATGATAATGCAATAGAAGTAAATGGCATTACTAGAACGTTCAGAACTTACGTATCTGGGAAGGGAATGTTAGGATTTTTCAGAAGAAAGTACAGCATAAAGAAAGCATTGGATAACGTAAGCTTTTCAGTAAAAAAGGGGGAGATTGTTGCGCTGCTGGGCAAGAATGGGAGCGGCAAATCAACGTTAATAAAGACGATGATAGGCGTCCTCTATCCAAATTCTGGAAATGCGACGGTTTTGGGCCTTGATCCATATAGTAATAGGAAAACCATTGCCAGGGACATAGGCGTAGTTATGGGTGCGCACGAGCAGCTCTACACCGATCTTCCGGCTCTGGATACATTCGAACTCATGAGATACGTATACAATATCCCCAAGCACGAGTTCAGGAAAAGATTGAACTTCTTCATAAAGAAGTTTGACCTTGAGAAGGTTTACACGCAGCAGGTAAGGACTCTTTCGTTCGGGGAGAAGATGAAATGCAATTTCGTTGCATCAATTCTGCACATGCCAAAAATAGTCATACTGGACGAGCCCACTGTTGGAGTCGACATAAGCTCAAAAGCAGCGCTGAAAGACATGATAAAGGACATGCAAAAGAGGTACAATACCACTTTCTTCATAACAACGCACGTCGTGGAGGACCTTGACATAGCCGAGCGCATAATAATGCTGGACGAAGGAAGGAAGATCTTTGATGGAACCAGCGACGAACTGTTGAAATATTTCGGGGAAAAGAGGATTATAGAGCTTCATTTCAGGAATGACATCAAAAAGTCGGATTACAGGAAGTACGGGAAAGTAGTTGAAAGCGAATCAAACTACATAAAGCTGGAGATAGGCAAGGAAATGCTCAGGAAAAAGAGCTTCACTGCAATGATATCAGATCCTAACATAATAGATTACAGCGTTGCCGAGGAAGAGTTGAACAACGTCATACTGGCTCTTTACAAAATGAACAAAAAGAAGTAATTAAATGACAATGGTCTTAAGAAACGGTCATGCTTATCTCGGATATTTTATAACTACATTGAAGAATGCACTTTCATACAGGCTAGGCTACGCATTGGTGGTTCTCTCAAAACTTGGAACTTCGCTGGTCATGGTCTTCGTCTGGACCGCAATTTACGCAGCTTCAGGTGCACACGAAATCGGCGGATACACAGTTGTATCCATGTATGCTTATTTTTTCTTATTCTCGCTGATTTCCAGTATGGACATGATCATATCCCCAAAGATTCAGAATGACGTAGATTCAGGAAATGTGATTACGTACTTGGTTAAGCCGATAAGCTATCCTCTCCAACTGTTTTCTGAAGGATTGGCGGAATTGTTGCTTACGTTCTTGATGTTCGTTCTTCCTGGAGTTATCATAATAGGCTCCGTAGTGCCTCTCAATATCTCCTGGTCTTCCTTAGCACTCCTTTCTATAGAGATGTTTGTCTTCATAGCCTTGGCTGCATTGATAGACTTCTTGATAGGGTTCCTCGCTTTTTATACAACCCGGATATGGGGCGTCATTAATATCATGAGTTTTCTTATAATATTCCTGTCTGGTGGCATAATGCCATTGGGTCTGTTCCCTTCAGGCATAAGCAAGGCCCTTATGCTGCTGCCATTTCAGATGATGGGATATACACAGGTAGAAACGCTGCTCGGGCTTTTGAACGTTTCCGCAATAATGCAGAATATAGCCGTAGGGGCAGCATGGACATTTGCTTTATTTATCATTGCGTTGGCAATGTGGACAATGACAAAAAAGCACATAACTTTTGCAGGAGGTTGATTTCTTGGGGATATTAGACGAGATAGGATATGTATTGCTCTGCAGGAGATATTCGCTGAAGGAATATGCGGTTTACAGGGGGCAGTTTATCTTGTGGCTTGCAGTTGCGATAATAGGCGTCTTTTTCACGTACGCCAGCATAAGCATAATATACGGCATATCTTCAGGAATACCTGGCTGGAATTACTACCAGATGCTTGCCTTATCGGCCACGAGCACGATGTTTCTTGGGTTTGTGGAAATATTCGTGTCTTTAAATATGGTAACTTCGCAGCTGCTGAATGGATTATATGATTTTTACTTCACGATGCCATATAGCAAACTCGGGATAATATTGGCAAGGTCGGGAAATATCAATACTTCTATTGGCAGTATTTTAGGCGGTATCTTAATGTTTGCATACGCGATAATGCACCTGAACATAGCCATTTCGTCGCTCTTTGGATATCTTATATTATTTGCATTTGGATTCTTCGGGTTTCTCATTTTTTATCCTATGCTTGGGGTGGCATTGTATTATGCAGTAAAAAGCAGAGATATAGGATGGGCGGTGAACAACGTCCTGAGATCCGCAAGCACATACCCACTCGGCATATATGGATTTTCAGGCCAGCTGCTCTTTTCCCTACTTTTGCCCATAGGATTTGCATATTATTATCCTACGGAAGTACTGCTTCATTCCAGCCCGTACGTGTTCTTGTTCTCCATAGTCGGATCAGTGGTCATAGGGCTTGTCTCCTACAGGCTCTTCAATGTGCTGATTAAAAAATATACCGGAGCAGGAGGATAGTTACTTTTCGTGAACCGCATATTCGTAGGAATTAATGCCCAGTATAGAGTAATTGTGATTGCTGGAATAATACGCATTGTTCAGCCCTGCCATGTACCGCATCACTGAGGAATTCCAGTCCTGCGCATTGATCGCTTCCATTCTTATAAAAGATCCTATTTCTTCATACTTGCCCAATATTGCATTTGAATGGCTCAGCTCAGACATGTAGCTTATTGTGAGCAGTGACACGCATATTACCGCAGACGCTGCAACCAGTCCGTAAAAGCCCATTCAATCAGCGCTTATGCATATTTCCATGTAAATGCCTCCGATCCAGGCGCATTCATGCACCATATTGCCTGATACGATTCCTGAACTGAGACTCAGGTTCTGTGACGAGACGCTCAGTCCGTCTATTGAATATATGCGTATTATGTTAGCAAGCATGTTGCTTGCGCAGCTTCTGCTGTAAAGCAGGCATGACATTGCAGTAGCATTTTGCCATATAAGATTCAAGACGCCGGATACCGCGGCATTGTCCAAGAGCGAAGAGCGCGCAGCGAATGCCCTCTGATTATACGAGTTCAGCGAGTACATGACGAACGATGCGACAGGCAGGATGAATATCAGCACGATGATGGCTTCTATAGTGGCGAATTGGAGTTTCACGCTATCACCCTTTTCCAGCAATGGATATTATGGAACCCATGTACTGCAATGTGGTATTCTGAAACTGTATGCCGAGAACTGCATTTATGTAATACGATAATGGGAGCATAGGCTTGCACGTCAGGGTTTGGTTTGAGATTGAGCATGTTGTCTGCAGGCTTAGCGAAGGAGAGGAGATTATGCTCTGGGCCTGCTGGTTGAAGAACGCTATGCTCTGCTGTATAGAAGAGCGCGTAGACGCGCTGACTTCAGAGCCATTGTAGTATTTCAGAAGGCCGTACGTGCTTTGCATAGTATTCTGAAATGGCGATGCAGAAGACGAATTTATCGGCATTGCCTTGCTTCCATTGTATAGTATGTACACGATGCTTGATATTGCATCGCCTGATGCCTCGCCAGCTTCTGCATGCCCTACAGCGACTCCGTTTAGCATTACGTTGGAAGTTTCGCCGCTATTTAGCATTGAATGCATCTCTCCGATTTGCGAATTTATGGAGAGCGTGAAATTGTATATGTATCTTTTTGATTGCGGAATTGCCTGCTTTAGATAATACTGGCCCGATGAAGGAACTACGCAATAGACTTCTGTCAGATATCCTCCGTCATAGTAGCATGACGGCGAGGATACAAAGTATTCCCAGCCATTTACAGTGCCGCACTGGCTGCGCATAGGCGCGGGGCCCCACATATCCGCATATGTGCAGTGAGACCATGTTGATAGCTGCGAAACCCGGGAGATTCCAGAGATGGGATATGCGATTGACTCGTTCCTTGACGATATTATCGCATATGCGCTGCCGCCTTGTATTGAATAATTGGATTGCGATGAATAAGTTTCCATGCTTATCTTTCCGAAAGAGGTGGCATTTCCACAGGATATGGCATAAGTCGCATTGATTGCGCTTATGCCCTGAAACAGCGGGATATATGAGTCCTGGGCGAAACCGAATTGCGAGATTGCGACATTGCTTATATACTCTTGGGAAAACACAGCAGACGATGAAGAGAAGGATACGCTTCCATGGCCTGAGCCGCACCCGTAAAATGCGACGCTTATCGGATTACTCTGCATCAGCGACGAATTGCCAGGTATGTGTATTATCAGGTTTGGATTGTCAGCCGGAGAGGATGCGGCGCTGGAAAATGAGTAATTCCCGGCGTGCGTGTTATTCCTAGCTGCAAGAGAACTTGCATTGAATGCGTGGCTGTAGCTGGCTATTGCGGCAAGCATAAGCATGCTTATTGCCGACGTTATCAGCAGGAATTCAAGGCTAGTCTGTATTTTCATATCTTGACACCATCATATAAGCGGAATTCCCGATTATTGCTATTGAGCAGGTCGATGACTCGGGGCAGCGTGCGCCGTTACCCCAGATGCTGAAGTTGCTGATATAAATGCTTCCGTTGCTGTTCTGCGACGCAAAATGCGCAGACTCGGAATAATTGAGTCCGCTAAACTGGATAAAATGCGATATAAGCGCCATCCGTGTGAACGCATTGAGGAAAGACGCGCTTGCCGTCGATGAGCTGTATACATAGGCTGCGCTTGAGGAGAATGCTGATGCCACAATGTAAAATGACGCAGCAAGAATTGGCAGCGATACAAGAAGGTCTAGGGACATGGCCATTCCTTTCATGCGTTGCACCTCGTGTTGAAACCTATGAAGCAGTTAGCGCATGTCGAAAAGAACTCTGAGGAGAGCGCTGCCTCGGAGCAGTTGGCCAGTTTCATGGAGGCGGAATAAGAATATATGTTGGAATTAAGCATTATGGACATGGAAAGGAATAGCAGGGCGACCATTCCCGCAACTGCAATTCCTGCAATTGCCTCCAAAGACATCTGCGCCTTCATTGCATTACCCTCACAACCTGCATGGAGCTGCCGTAATCCCTTACTTCCATGTATGCCACCATGCCGTCAGGGCAGAGGAAAGAAGCGTTATCGAGCTGCGCATAAGTATAGAAATTGCCGAACATGTTTGATATCTTTCCGGAGCTCACTGTTGAATTGCATGCCCCTATTGGAATGTATGCGTTTATGTACGATACGTACTTTCCAGAAAGGATGGCGCTGTTGAGCGAATCCATAAGGCTCTGCATCTCGTACCCGGCAATTGAAGATGATATCTGCTTGCTTCTTGCATTAAGCATTGATAGCGCAAAAAGGATTGACAGCCCAGCCAGAGCTGAATAAAGGAGGAACTCTAGAGACATCTGGGCCTTCATGTCCTTCATGCTCACACCACGTTAGAGCTGAGCGACGAGAGCTGCTGCGAGATTGCCTGCGCAGTGCTCATATTCGCGCCGTTGACTACAACGCTGCTCGATACTGAGCCCTTGATCTTCACTATCATGGCAAGCGCTATTACCACCACTATGCTGGCTGCCGCGAGCATCATTATGTACTCAAGGGAGCCCTGGCCCTTCATGCTCTTTGCCACGCTCCCGATTGCAGATGCCTCTGCAAGCAGCGGCATCCCTTCCATTGCTTTCCAGATCTTCCTTTCTATCCTTTCTTCTAACTTCATCTTATCACTATAAAATCGACATCATGACCCTAGATGAGAGCATTAGGACATCTGCGGATATCGCAAGCTTTGCAGACACGCTGAATAGGAAGTCTGCGCCGAAGCCCTTGCCTCCGAACCGCTCCCTCATTGCCAGCATGACCGCTATGTATATGATTGATACAGCGAAGAACCCGTGCACAAGCTGGGATGCATTATCCAGAACGCTGGACAGGACCGTAGAGCTTATGCCTGCGAAGAGCGGGAAGAAGAAGAGCATTCCCGCGTCGGAGATGAAATCGTATCCCGATGTCTTCTCCCTTATCTCGCTCTCAGACTTTGACCTTCTCTCTTCCCTCTCCATAAGTAGGGATGCATTCTTTAGCACAGAGCTGCCGCACGAGATTCCGAACCATACGATGTCGCAGAAATCCGCGCCTATGCCATTTGATGACGTACTTCCGGCATAGCCTAGGCTCAGCATCTGAATGCGCCTCTTCAGGGCCACATCTATGCCGCCGAACTCGGACAACGCCTTGCTTATTGATTTCGACAGCAGAAAGCTGCGCGAATAGTGCGCATTGAACGACCTTAGGAAGTTGGTGAAATCCAGTTCCTTCCTTTTCCAACGCGCAGCATTCCTCCATGAAAGCAGGATTGCAGCGAGAACAGCGGCAGTAGATGCTGCAGCTATCGCGTAGTGCCCCGAAAGCGAAGCTGCCGTTGCTGCGATTCCAGCACCTATTCCCATGTATCTCTCCATGTCATCCATTAAACCGCTTGGCCTTCGCCAGATTGAGCAGAGCGTAGACAGAAGGCAGGATCACGGCCATTATCACGGAAAGCAGCATTATGTTTATTGAAGAGTCAGAGATTATGGATTCGCCCACAAAGCCGAAGATAATAAACGACGGGGCTATGGTTGACAGGAACATCTCAAGCGTTGCATATCTCTGCATTGCAGATGCTATTCCGCTCTTCTTTTCTTCCAGCTCTGATTCGAATGCGTTTATCATGTTGTAGATGTTGCCCGAGAAGGTAGAGGCATTTGATATGCATGATTTGGGCCTTTGCATTCCGGAAGGGACTGACGGCGCAAGGGAAGAGGCGCAATCCTCGCCTAGGAGCATTCTCCGCCATGCCGCATTTAGCGAGCGCGACACTTCCTTGTTAGGGCATGCAGAGCTTATCTGGCGGAGTATGTTCATTCCCGGCACATTGGCTTTAGCCAGATATCGCGCCTTGTACATAGCATTCATGAACTCCTCCTCCTCGCATCTCCTTGCCTTAAGCCTGCATGCGATCTTATCCACAGCCGCTATAAACGTGGCGAAGGAAAGCGAAAGCATAAACAAGAGGGCAATGCCTGCTGCAGAATAGGCTTCATCCGCATACAAGAGCGCAGCACCCAGCATTGACGAAGATATGAAAATTGAAAATGGAATTTTGTATCTGGTCATTGCATTACCTGAAATTATATAGTTCCTGGACAGTCTCTATGGCATGCAGGTCCTTTCCGCACATGGATTTAAGGAATCTCTCCCTTATGCCCATCTCCTTAAGCGCTTGTTTCTGCTGCACCAGGTTCTTTGCGGCAAAGCAGGACATTACCTTGGATCCTGGCAATGCCGCGGCATTGAGCTCTCCTTTATCCATCATGCCTGCTATCTTGACCGAATCGCCGCCAATTACAATATCTGGATCAACTATTTCCGCCCTGCTCAGCCAATTGAACTCCGCAATGTCGTATATTGCCTTCTTGCCGTCAATGTCTTTCATGTATATGGCAAGATCGAGCATGCGCAGAGACCTCAAGTCTACTTCCATTGGCTTTGTGGAAAGCTTGTCAAGGAGCTCTTTTTTAGCCCCGCCAGAATGCATTGTTGTAAGGAACTGCACCCCTACATTGGCAGCGGAGAAAAGCTCCATAGCCTCCTTGCCCCGCACTTCGCCGATAACTATTGCATCTGGCCTCATCCTTAGCGCGTTGAGCGCCTGTTCCCTTGTGCTTATTCCTGCCTTTGTGCCATACAAATGGACCATGTTTATGACGTTTGGATAGAATTTGAACTCGGATATGTCCTCTTCTATTACTACTATCCTGCTGCTTCTCTTCGAGAATGAGAGCAATGCAGTGAGCATTGTCGTCTTCCCGCTGCCAGGCGCGCCCGCTATGACAATGTTCATGCCTGAAGACACAGCCATCCACAGATATGCAAGCACCGAAGGCGACGCATTTCCATTTTTGATCATCGTGCATACGTCAATATCGCGCCTGCCCCTGAGCCTTATCGTGGCATTTCCGTTGCTTGCAGCATACGGCCTCATCTGCGCATGCACCCTCGCGTCCCCGACCTGCGCGTCTATTATTGGATAATCCTCGCTAAGCTCCTTGTCAACGCTGTATATGAGCCGGTTTATCGACGACCTGAATGCCTGCTCGCTGCAGAACCTAAGGTTCGTGGCGCACCTTCCCAGCTTGGAATGGACTACCGAGATTGCAGAAGTTGGGGAGTTTATCTCAATCTCCTCTATGTTCTGCTTATCCTCCATCAGCATGCTTATTGGCCCAAACCCTGCCGTGTCATGTGAAATTATCCTGCTAGCGTATTCGGCATATCCCTGCTCCATGCAGCCCATTAGCTCCTGCATCGCAACTCCCTCCGCATATCCCATAAGAGTTGGCCCTGCTTCTATGCCTTCTGACACCGCCTTCTCTATCACGCATGCCTTTGCGATAGCAATCTTATCCTTTTGCATCTGGCTTGCCTTGCATAGCCTGTCGTCTATGCAGTAGAAATTGTTGCCCCTGCCTTTTATGGCGTACCTCCTTATCGGCAGCTCAACCTCCTCAACTACCTCCCCTGATGCGCATTTCTCAATCTCAAAAGAAAGCGGCCGCATAGCCGCATTTTTTGCGCTTTCTTTTTTCTTTAATATTCCGCCCAGCCCCAGCATAGCATCATTTATTTAAGTAAATGAATTATTACTAAAATATAGATTTTAGTATTTATATATCTTTTGCTTAATCGCCTTAACCATAATGTAATTCAAGAAAAAGTTTTTAGGCAGGAATAAGATAATCTTTATAAAGCTGACCCGCAATATATAGGGATTGAGAGAAGGATTTTTATGGCAGTGAGGGAACAGGACAAGGATGAGGTTTGGCTTGTAAGGAAGATACTTAGCAGGCCGAATTATGCCGTGCTTAAGCTTCTGATGCAGAAGAGCCCAAGGACCACAAGGGAGCTGTATACGGTCCTTGGAAAGAAGTTTACCAGGAAGACGCTGATAATAACGCTCAGGGATCTTTCCATAGAGCTCAATGTTATACAGCCAACGCATATAAGGACCGAGAGAGGCTACGGTTTAGGATACAACCTGAACCCAAAGCTTAAGGAGATAATAAAGGCCATAGACAAATTCGAAGGCGTTATAGAGGACATAACCAAGACCCGATAGGCGCATAGGTCAATATATCTTATATTTGGTTTGCATGATAATAAAAAAGCCGTACAAGATAGTCGGGATAATCAAGGACACCCCGTCGGTTTTCCTTTTCAAGTTCAAGGCGGAAGACGGGACAAGGCTCAGTTACGAGCCAGGGATGTTCGCCATGGTATTTCACAGGGATGCTGATGGGAAGGAGATGGGCAGGGCATTCTCCTTCGCGTCTATGCCTGAAGATGAGACGCTTGAATTCGCAATAAGCATGATACACGGGAGGTTTACGCATTACCTTGATACTGCGCAGCTTGGAGACGCATACTACATAACAGGCCCTTATGGCCAGTTCAAGATGGATGCAAAAGAGGGGGATAAGGTGCTGTATCTTGCAGGCGGCACAGGGCTTGCGCCTTTCCTTTCAATGTTCAGGCATCTCTCCAGCAAAGGGATAAGGCAGGACATGGCACTCATTTATAGCGTAAAGCATCCGGATGACATAATAGTAAAGGAGGAGCTTGAAGGATACAATGATTCGCTTGGCCTTCGCACTATTGTCACTGTAACCAGGGAGGAGAACGCCGAAGGCTGGAATGGGGAAAAAGGGCATATAGACTCTGCCATGATCTCAAGGCACATTGCGGATATAAAGGATAGGACATGCTACCTTTGCGGCCCTCTCGCGTTCGTGAAGGCAGTGAAAGCAGCGCTGATAGAGCTCGGAGTTGACCCGAAGGAAATAAAGGCAGATGTCTGGGGTTGACATAATTACCTATATTTTTAGGGTTCTGTCCACAAATTCGTTTGTTTTTCAAGTCTGTCGCTTTTCGTCATTTGTAAGAAGGTATTGATATGAGAACTTTCTTACATAAACTATGGGATTTATACACAGAGTATTACTACTTTTTAATCTTATCCGTCGTATCTTTTATCGTATTTATGGTATTTGATACGGGTTCAATATTAGCAGGGATAACAGCGATAGCTACGATTCTCGTAGCGGTATTCTTGGAAAATAACCACAAGTTCATAGAGAATAATAAGAAGAATATATTCCCAATGCTAAAAGCACTAATCACAAAAGAAATACAGAAATACGATAAGGAAACAGAACCCAATAAACAGAAGGTCTTAAGTAGGGTTATTGCTTTAGATTCGTTCAGAATTGCCTTGCATAATGAAAGCTCTACCCTAAATAGAGGATTGCTCTATTTCGGAATTTGTGTAATCTATTTCTTAGTGTTACTGTTCTTTTCACAATTCGTATCTTTAGGTGCATTCTTCACAGGTCAGAACCCACCTCTACCCACCACTTTATTTGGAATGATGACAGAATTTATAATGTTTCCTCTTATGTTTACTGCATGGAAATTCCAAACATTATGGAAAATAAATAGTGTTATGAGAGAGCATATTGATGGAGAGAACCCAGAACTGACAGAAATAATATGCAAGCATTTTCAATCAAAATATGCAAAGTCAAAAGTTGGCACTTAATTTCATCAAAGTTAGCCACCTATTTCTATCTAATCCTGTGTTTATCCCAGCCACATCTGAGGGAGTAAGTCCATTCAAAGCCATATGCGGTTTTACGAAGTTGTAGTATGTTTTCCAATTCTCAATATACTTATCCGCAGTCTTCTCACTCTTAAAGCCACGAATTACCTTGTCCCTTTCCCTAAATGTAGCATGGTATCTTTCTATCATCTGATTATCAACCTTTTTTTGTTATGTGGTTTACACCTATATTATTGAAATGCACATAGTTCTTTGCATGAGTAGGAAACTCCTTACGTATAGCCTTCTTGTAGAATTGTCCTTTATCTGTTGCTATGAAATCTGGCTTTTGAGATAGTTTCTCCTTTGCTTTTTGAATGATACCCCTTGCGTCCTTTATTCTTCTTACCTTTGTTATCTGCGTAGCAAGCAGAAACCTTGTTTTATTGTCCATAGCATTCCAGCACCATTCGTTATCCTTACCTACCTGTATCATCTGCTCATCTATGTGCATTATCTCGCTTGTTTGAGGCTTTAGATTTGTCGTATATTTGTTTATCTTTGCCATAAAGCGATTAATCCAGCGTCTTACTGTTTCATGGTGCAGTTTTAAGCCGAAATTCTTATAGAGCGTATCTTGAATATCCCTAAGCGAGTTGCCCTTATAATACATATCAAGGACAAGGCACACCATTCTTGCGTTGCCTTTAAGGTGCTTTGTAAAGTCTAATATGAAGTAAGTACCGCAGTTAAGGCACTTGTACTTCTGCTTATTGCCAGACTTGTTCTTGCGTATGCCCTGTTTGCTTATATTTGAGTTTTGGCACTCTGGGCATTCCTTCTTGTCTATTATGCCGTCAAGGTTAAAATTCTCTGTTTCTATCCTGTTTTTGAGCTTGTTAAAGAAGATTATTGTATTTATGTGCTTGCAGTATAGTCCTCTTTCCTTACACCTGTTCAAGTAGTCAGGGCAGGTGCAAGAGTAAGCGTCAAGATGCCTTACCTTGTATTGCGTAGAGCCATCAGAAGAAGGTATCATATAAGTCGTTGTATTTACCACTTGTGGCACTCTATTCTTGAGTAATGCCAGTCCCCCTCTCTTTTCTTGCCTTAGACAGCCCTTCAAGGTCAGTTTGTTCAGCTACCATAGTTATCATACTTACAATACTTACTATATGTATTATGAATGAATAGGTGTATATACCTTTGCGTATAATACGTATAGTATGGCAAAAGCAAAGAAACCAATAGAAACGGCAGTCCCAAAGACAATAACCTTACTGCCTAAGCATCAGCGATTTATCTCGGCAAAAAGCATAAACCTCTCAAGGTTCGTGCAAAAGAAGCTCGACGAAGAAATAGAAGCTCAAAGCTGGAGAGAATGACAGAATTTAAATGTAAATCCTGTGGTTACAAGTCTAAGACAGAAGGAGCAATGCAAACTCACGTAAAAGAAAAACATATTGGATTTTCTTGGTGGGGAATTGGTTTAGGTATAATATTGGGATATGGATTGGAATTTGTTGTTGCTTATTTATTAGGATATATAATAGCATTAGCAATCTCTGGCTTTATTTTTATAAGATTGATAGAATACTCTCAAAAACAAAATGACCGCTTTTTAAGAGGAGTAAGTATTGGTGGTTTTGGTGTATTACTTGGGCTTTTATTATATTGGATTATAGAACAAGGTGCAAAGAAAACAAAGGGATACAAGCTCATAGTATTTATTATCTCGTGGTTGATATTCATGGTTATTGGATTTATAATTTACTCAGTAATATCCGCAACGCCTACTACTGTGGATATGGGTTCGATTTATAACTATAGTTTAACAACTCAACAAGCCATCTGTCAAAATAATACTATATATTTACAAAATCTCTTATCACAACGAGGGATAAATAACTACACGATTCTAAGCACCTATTGCGTAGGTAATGAAGCATATATGACCGAAAAATATAATTGAATTTTAGATGACGAATGCGACAGCAAAGAATAGATGACGTATATGCGACAATACCATTTTTAGTGCTTTTTTACACTACATATTATCTTATCCTGTAGTTTATTAGGCGTTACTGTCTTAGACCATTCGAGATTCGTTTTCTCATCTTTGAGATAAACTTTATACCCTGTCTTCAATTTTTCCAAGGCGTCTGGTGCAGATATGTCTAGTTTTCTAAGTTTGTACGATAATAATGTTAATATGGCATATGCCATGTAACATATCCTTACGTGTGATCTTATATGGGATTGTAACCATACTCTTACTGGTCGCAGAGATAGAATACCTTTCATTTGCCTGAAAGCCCGTTCTACAACATCCTTATCAAAATACATTTTTACGACTTCATCATCTGCCATAGAAGTATTATGGTATATCAGAGAATAACCAAGATATTTTGCAACTCCTTCTTTTTCGTGTGTTTCGTAATATCTCTTCCGTTTTAGAGCCTCCAGCGCAGGATTATACACAACTAGCAATTTCCCCTTTTTGTATCTGAATGTTTTGAGATAAACTTGGGTATTTTTTAATTTCGCCCTGTTTTCCAACTGATATACATTGTCTTTCTGTATGTCTTCAAGAAAATGTTTTTGGAAGTATTTATTCCTTTTTACACCTGCTATTGCCTTCATTTTAAGGGAAAGTATGTCAGAGAGATTCTCTTCAGTCAAAAACCTTCTATCCATTATTACTGGATCATATTTTAGAGCCCACAATGAGGGCAGCATATCTTGGAATACTTTTATATTCGATATATTGCCATCGTAAGTTCTATGGAGCAAAGGAAAACCGTATTGCTTCGTTACTGCGAGACTTATTTGCAATAACTTTTTTACTTTGTCTTCTTTTCCTTTGCGAGGTCTTCCAGGAACACTTTTTCCTTCAAAATATGTATCCGTAACATCTAGGATTATAGCTTTTGATTTCTTCTCATAAGCCAGCAGTTTCTCTCTTATGGCTTCTTCTATATTTCTGAAATCTACCTCATCAAACTTTGACAATGCTTCATATAATCTCGTAGTCGAGATATAATTCATTCCTAAAAAACTCAATATCTCGGTATTATTCAGCCATTCTTCCAACTTATTTATTTCTGGTCTATCAAGAAGTTGCGCATATACAAAGACTATTATCTCCTTCGGAAGTGTATGTTTTATTCCTAGTTCTTCAGCGAGTTTGTCTACGATTTCTACATCAAGATAACGTTTAACATTGATGACGCTTACATCCTCCATCTGCACCTTCCTTGAGATTTTGCCGTTTATCTCTTTACCAATGTATCTGATGATTCTCTGTTTTACTTTACCATCGATTCTCTTAGTTTCTACCTCTGCAAGATAGGTTCCCGACTTGGTTTTTATCTTACGGATAAACATGCCCTTACACACCTTGTAGTGTTGCCTTTTACACTACAAATCTATTTATATGTATCGCCATTTCGATAGGAATAGAGGACAAGCACATTGAATTTACTGTAGTGTAAAGATCAAGCTAAATTATAGGTATTTAATTTTTCCATTTTCCTTCTTCCTTTTGCAAAAGATTGAAGCTTTTACAGGTTTGACCATGAGCTTACGCGTTATCTCTCTGCCGAAAACGATGCATTATCTCCATCGTCCGCGAAACTGAAGATATACTATTGACGCCCTTTATAATCTTTTCTATAGATCCATTTTTACAGATTTTTATAGCATGCATGATAAAATTCTGCAATTTGAAGCAAGCAGTTATATTTTTGCCATTCGTATCCTATTTTATGCAACAGCAGGATAGGCAGATTGAAATAGGCAGGCACGTATCAATAAGCCCTCATCTCTACTCTGCACTGGAAGCCTCAGAAGCGCTCGGGTGCAACGCCATGCAGATATTCACCAGTAACCCCAGGGGATGGAAGCCGCAGCGTCTCGATGCAAAGGAGGCAGGGGCTTTTGTTGAGAAAAAGAGGTCTTCAAAGATAAAGAAAGTTGTTGCACACATGCCATACCTTCCCAACCTCGCATCACCAAAAGAGAATATTTACAATATGTCAAAAGAGGCTCTTGAGGGCGAAGTTAGGATATGCGAAACCCTTGGTATAGATTATCTTGTAATGCATTTGGGCAGCCATCTTGGCTCTGGAGGAAATGAAGGAAGGAGGAGAGTTGCAGACGCTGTTTCTGGGATAATGCACCTTGTGGATAATGCATGCATACTTATGGAGAATGAGGCAGGGCAGAAGAACAGCGTTGGAAGCAGCCTCGAGGAGCTGCACGAGATAAGGGACATGGTGCATGATAGGGATAAGCTTGGTTTCTGCATAGATACGTGCCATGCGTTCGCTGCAGGATACGACATACGCAAAAAAGAAGTCGTGGACGATATTATGAGAATAGGAGGCAGCAGCATAAAGGTATTTCACCTCAATGACGCAAAAGCCGGTATCGGCTCCCATCTTGACAGGCACGAGAACATAGGCTTCGGGGAGATAGGGAAGAGCGGCTTCAGCGCACTTCTCGGCAATGCACGCGCAAGAGAACGTGTGTTTATACTTGAAACTCCGATGGGCAGCAATATAACCCCGGGGGAAGAGATAGCGCTTGTGAAGGCCATGTATGAAAGCGCGGGGGGAAGGAAGCAACAAGGCACATTGCCGCAATAAAAGAATCTTTTTAAGCGTTTCCTACAAAATTGATAAGGGTTATTTGGATGGAATTTTATTTCTATACACTATTAGCGGGAATTATAGCCATGCTCTTCGCCTTTTGGGCGGCTTATGCAACTCTTAGGGAGCCGGAAGGCACAGAAAAGATGAAAAGCATCTCCAACGCGATAAGAGACGGTTCAAAAGCATATCTTAACAGGCAGCTCAAGACAATAACTGTTTTCGCAATAATACTTGCAATAATATTTGTCTTCCTTCCTAACGGCACGCAGCTGGACGTTGCATTCATAACAGGGGCAGTAACGTCATATCTTGCGGCTTACCTGGGCATGAACGTTGCCGTAAGGGCGAATGTAAGGTCTGCAAAGGGCGCGGAGAAGGGAATGGAAAAGGCATTCTCTGTTGCCGTAGTTGCAGGATCAGTCACCGGATTCGCATGCGTAGGGCTTGGGTTGATAGGCATCAGCCTGCTTCTCATGTACCTGACTATATCAAATGTTGCAATACTAATAGGCTTCGGATTCGGCGCATCCCTGATCTCCCTTTTCGCAAGGGTCGGAGGAGGGATATACACTAAGGCAGCTGACGTTGGCGCAGATCTTGTAGGGAAGACTGAGCTCGGGCTTCCTGAAGATGACCCAAGGAATCCAGCAGTAATAGCGGACAACGTTGGGGACAATGTGGGAGACTGCGCAGGAATGGCTGCCGATGTTTACGAGAGCTATGTAGTTACGCTCGTTGCAGCGCTTCTCATAGCTACAGGGCTAGGCACTGCATCGCTTGCACAGTTCAAGTATCCTCTTTACGTTGCCGGCCTCGGGGTTATAAGCAGCATACTTGCTATGTTCTTCATGAAAGTTGGAAAGAGAGGAAGCGCAACCAGGGCGTTCTACAAAGGGATAACATCTTCCGTAATTATAGCTGCAATACTAGACTTTGCGATGACATCTTACATGAACCTTCCAATGTCGTACTTTGTATCCGCATTGGCAGGGATAGTGCTTGCAATACTGCTGTTCTGGATAACAGATTACTATACAGGGAGCGGAAGCAAGCCTGTAATAAAGGTAGCGACTGCGGCAAAGGGAGGCGCGGGCACTGACGTCATAATGGGGCTTGCAGTCGGATTGAGGAGCACATGGGCCCCTGTGATCTGCGTTGCCGCAGTAATAATAATCAGTTATGCCGCTGCAGGAATATACGGAATAGGAATAGCAGCTACCGGAATGCTCTCCCTCACTGCAACAATACTGACAATAGACTCTTTCGGCCCGATAACAGACAATGCAGGAGGAATAGCGGAGATGAGCGGGATGCCTCACGCAGTAAGGAAGGTTACGGACACTCTTGATGCAGTGGGAAATACCACTAAAGCCACTACAAAGGGCTTTGCGATAGGCGGCGCCGCGCTCTCGGCTACTGCACTCTTCGTTGCATTTGCGAATGCGGTGCACCTGAATGTGCTCGATGCACTCAATCCTACAGTGACTGTGGGAATCTTCATAGGAGCTATGCTTCCATTCATCTTTTCTTCATTCCTTATGGAGGCCGTGGGCCATGCCGCCAACCTTATGGTTGAAGAAGTGAGGAGGCAGGTTAAGACCATAAAAGGGCTTATGTCAGGAAAAGCAAAGCCGGATTACGCCAGTGCGGTAGACATAGCAACAGTCAACGCGCTCAAGTCGCTCGTGGTGCCTGAACTTATCGCGATCTTCACCCCTATAGTGCTGGGGCTCGTGCTCGGCAAGGAAGCCCTAGGGGGGCTTCTTGTAGGCATGATACCTGCAAGCTTCGTGCTTGCGCTCTTCATGGCAAACTCCGGCGCGACGATGGACAATGCGAAGAAGTACATAGAATCAGGCAATTACGGCGGAAAGGGCAGCGATGCGCACAAGGCAGCTGTTGTAGGGGACACGTTGGGAGACCCGCTAAAGGATACTGCAGGCCCTGCGCTAAACTCCATGATAAAAGTGGTAAGCACACTGTCTATACTCCTTGCTCCTGTCTTCCTTGCATATGTACTTTTATAGCTTCTTTTCGATGTCTATAAGGGATATGCTTGCTAGGACAAGAAGACGCCAAGGCGAGAAAAGCGCAAAGCGCAATGGAGTACCTGATGACATACGGATGGGCCCTGCTAATAATGGTAATAGTGCTTATCGCCCTATACGAATTTGGCGTTTTCAACGCGAATACTTTCGCGCCGAGGGCACAGCCCGGTGGCTGCTACGTTGAAAAATCCCAGGGACCTGGATACGCAACAATAAAGTCCCTTGCTGGCACATGCAACCCTGCGCTTCCTTTATACGCGCCGATTAGCTCTGCGCAAGAGGCAGGATGCGTAGCGGGCAATGTCCTGATAGAAGCAAACATTATGAGCGTATCAAGCCTGAGCGCATTGACAATAACATACTGGGGAGAAGAGCAATATCCTCATTATGGTTCTTCTATGCTTCATTTGGAAAGTGCAAACACTGCGCCTGGCGGAAACGGAGTATATTGCGGAGGCATGAATTGCGATTTTCCAGATAATTCGTTCTATTCGCCGGCGCCAACGGTAATATACGGAAGATACTACTTCTCCGCCATTACCCTGGATTCGTCAGGAAACGCAAATCTCTATTACAACGGCGAATTGAATGCTACGAAAACATGGGGCGGGCCATTGACCGGCATAACCAACTTTTACATCTTCGGCTACTCTCCGGAATGCAATGATAACGTAAACGGCTCTGTGATGAATGTCCAGGTGTACAATACAGCATTGTCGCAGAACGATATCAAAGCGCTCTACGAAGAAGGCATAGGGGGCGTCCCGCAGAACCTGAATAATCTTATAGCATGGTGGCCGCTGAACGGCAACGCAAAAGATTATTCTGGCAACGGATTCAATGGGAATATAATGTCTCCTTCTATCGTATTCTCGACTTCGTGGTCAGGATACTACACCTAATGATGGCTTATTTGGGCAACGTTGGGCAACGCGTCATCAGCTTCAGCTTCCCCAGCTTTGATTACGCTCCCTTTTGCCCTGTTTTTACTGTAGGGAACAGTATGGTCTCTTTTATTGATGTGTTGTCGGTAAAGATCATCGTGAGCCTGTCTATGGAAATGCCTATTCCAGCAGTGGGCGGCATTCCGTATTCTATGGCTTCCAAGAAGTCGATGTCTACCGGGGGCATCTCTTCGTCGCCCTTCTTCCTTTCTTCATTCTGCTCCTCAAACTTCTTTCTCTGTTCTATGGGGTCGGTAAGCTCCGAATAGCAATTCCCTACCTCTAATCCCGCTATGAATATTTCGAACCTCTCGCTAAGGTCCGGATTTCCCCTTTTGTCCTTCACAAGCGGACACATGTAAGAGGGATAGTCCATGACAAGAGTTGGGCCCCACAGGTCAGGTTTTACATACTTGTCGAACATTGAATCTGCTACATGGTACCTGTTCTTGGCAGGAGTCTCAAGCTTCTCGCTGTCTGCTATCTGCCTTGCCTCGGAATCATCCTTTATCTTGGATACATCTATTCCGCTCTTCTCCTTTATAGCATCTACAAAATTTATCCTCTTGAATTTGGACAAGTCTAGCTCCTTTCCCTGATACCTTATAATGCTGCCTCCTGCCACTCCGTTTGAAATCTTCATTATGATCTTTTCCACCATGTCGGCAAAGTCACTATAATCCTTATATGCCTCGTATATCTCAACTTGCGTGAATTCCGGATTGTGCGTTGAATCCACATCTTCGTTCCTGAAGTCCTTGCTGAATTCGTACACTTTCTCGAAGCCGCCTATAATCAGCCTCTTTAGATACAGCTCGTTTGCTATTCTCAGGTAAAGATCCTCGTCAAGATAGTTGTGGTGCGTCTTGAAAGGCTTTGCGTTAGCGCCGCCATACACTGGCTGCAGTACGGGAGTCTCTACTTCCATAAAGCCCCTCCCATTTAGAAATTCGCGGATTAAGTTGACTATCTTTGTGCGCGTCATGAACACATTTCTAACATCCGGGTTCATTATCAGGTCAAGATACCGCTTCCTATATCTTTGCTCGGTGTCTGTCAGCCCATGGAATTTCTCCGGAAAAATCGCCAGAGACTTGGACAGCATCGTTATTTCTTTGGCATCCACGCTTATCTCACCCTTCTTTGTCTTTGTGACAACACCGACAACGCCTATTATGTCCCCTATATCGATAAGACCCATTATTTCTTTTGACATGTTTGATATATTGTCGTCCCTTGACAGGATCTGCAGGTCTGAGGAAGAATCAATTATATTCAGGAAGCAGAGTTTCCCCATCTCCCTTATTCTTGTTATCCTGCCAGCTATGCTTACCTCTTTTCCCTCAAATGAGCTGTAATTTTCTTTTATTTCTAAGGCAGTATTGCCTTGCGTGAATGAATAAGGATATGGATTTACGCCCAATTTTTTTAGTTTCTCGAGTTTACTAAGCTTGAATTCATCCATGCAAACACAGGTTAGACAGAGATATACTGTTAGATTATATTATGAAAATTTATATAGGTGTCGAAATTAACAGATACACATTTTTAAAGATGGGTGCCAATATTATGTTGCGCCAGGATGGCAGATTGGCCATGCGTCCGCCTGCAGAGCGGAAAAGGGGGGTTCGATTCCCTCTCCTGGCTTCATACGTCAAGGGTAATCCTTACATATAGAACCCCATCCTTCACCTTGACCTTGAGATCGTGCGGCGTAACTGCCTTAACGTCGAATTTTGGATAATCTTTCGTCCTTTTGTATGCGATGGTGCATTTTGAATATATCCCATCCTTTGTTTCCTTCATTGCTACTACTTTTGCATCGAATGCAGTAACTCCAAGCGCATCTATCTTTGATAGCGCGTCTTGCAGCATATACCATATTATCTCTTCCCTAGAAGCTGCCTTTTCTGAAATCGCGAAGAACCCCGGTTTTTCATCTGCCCTCTCCACTCTCTTAACCTCCGACATTGCTGTGAAAAGCGCAAGAAGCGAATTATTTAGCAGTTCCTTCACCGTCCTCCCATACGCTATGAATTCTATGTCTGCAGTGTGTGGAAGATACCTGAACTTTATCATGATTGGTTTTTGTGGTACATTTATATATACCAATTCCTCATGTTAAATGTCCTGTGAAGAAAAGAGTAACTGCTGAGTATGATGAAGCCCATTTCGGCTGAGGACAAGATTTCATGAGCAAGAAGCTTGAGAGAGCAGCGCCATTTGCGGTATTAGCTGCAGTAATATTCATCCTTCTATTCAACAACATTGCAAGCAGCTCCCTTGCGATACTTGATACTGACCCTTCCACGTACATAATAGTGCCAATGCTCATGCTTATAGTACTGCCATTTTTCATGCTCAAGGAAGACATAAAGCCAGATACAGACATTAAGAGCATAGGACTGGGAATCTTGGGATTTGCTGCGTTTCTTATCCTTACGCTGTACATGAGGTTCAGATTTCCAATAATGTTCCTGAGCTTCAGGACAGATTTATTGCTATTCCCAATAGCAATTGCATCCGTAGTATCGATATTATTCGGCATAAAGAACATCAAAAGATTCAGATTCCTGATACTTTACTCTCTTTTTGCATCCCCCATATTGCTTTACCCATTTTTCAATTCCAACGCAACTTTCGCGGGGATGAACACGCAAATAGTGTACACCGTAATAAAGGCATTCGCAAGCAATGCAAAGTACATAGCGCCGACACAGATAGGAATAAATGGAAGCGTGATAGGCATAGGTACGACATGCGCCGGGATAGGGGCATTAATAGGCCTGATAATGTTCCTTCTTCCGCTGGGCTATTTCTATGATGGAAAAGCAATAAATAAAGTTATGTGGATAATCTCAGGATTCCTAATTTTCCTTGTGCTGAATCTTCTCAGGATGACAACAATAGCATTGCTGTGGGCATATAATGGCATAACCAGCGCTATTGCGTTCATCCACACGTTCATAGGCATCTTCCTGTTCTATGTCGCAATAATAGCAATGGTCCTGCTCGCAAGCAGATTCGGCCTCTTGTTTCCGGAGGCAAAAAGGAAGGCAAGCTCTGGAAGATTCAGTAAAAAAAGCAAGGACACATTCAGCGTATGTGCTATAATTGCATTGCTGCTCGCCCTAACGTACTATTTAACGACATTGTCTTATCAGGGCATTCCAGTGTCTCCCCTTGCATTCCAAAACACGACGCATTTCGACATAAGAAGCATGCAATCCATAGGAATACTTGCAAGGATTGAACATAATGCATCTTCCTTTGGTTTCAGCTCATCTGCCATTCCTTCAGAAGGCCTTAACGTATATGAGATACTTCTTGCAAACAGGACGTTTACCAAAAAAGATCCGATAACATGGGTCATAACAAAATCCGATAATTACACCGCCAGCCTCCTAAATAGCAATAAGCTCCTTGGGGAGAGGCTTTTCCTGGACGGAAACAACAACAAAATAACAATGTATGACCTGTCATCGAATGGAGAAGAATTCTTCGTAGCATACTTTAATAGCGCTGAGAACGAGGGCAATGTTTCCGTTGTATATTTGTACAATTATATCATAGTGCCAAGGACAGGAGATGCGGTTTCATGCGGCAGCAACAGCGTTATCGATATCATGTACAACATATTTGCAGGAATAAATGAAGAACATGGAAGCCATATCACTTCGGCATATTGCATTGCAGATAAATTTGCAGGGGTGATATGACGGAGTTCGTTTATTCTGCAGGGATAATAATTTACAGAATCGAAAGAGGGAATGTGGTCTTTTTGTTTCTTGTAAAGAAAAATGGCGATCTTGACTTCCCAAAAGGAAGAATAGAGAAGGGAGAGAGCGCACTGGATGCTGCAATAAGGGAAACAAAAGAGGAGACAGGGCTTTCACCGGAAGTTAAACCGTCGTTCAAGAGAAAGGAAAGCTTCTTTTACATTAAAATGGGTAAGAGATACCATAAAGACCTCACATTGTTTCTGGGAGAGGCAAAAACTAGGAAGGCAAAAATCTCATGGGAGCACGCAGGATACAGATGGCTTGGCGTGAAAGAGGCAATGAATGAGATAAAATACAAGGATATGAAAGATGCAATAAATTACGCATATCACTATATAAAGAAACTGTGCATGGTAGAAAGGATAAACAGGGAGTATTCTAAACTTCCAAACAGAATTAAAGGATGGAAATTAAGCAGGAACTTCGTGCCTGGCAAAGGGCCCGTTGATGCAAAAGTTGTATTATTAGGGCAGGCGCCAGGCGCAGAGGAGGATGCCGCAAAAATCCCTTTCGTGGGAAGGAGCGGCAAACTTCTAGATTCATTGCTTAAGAAATCAAAAATAAATAGGGAAGGCGTCTATATAACAAGCGTAGTGCAGTTCTTCCCGCCGAAGAACAGAATACCCACAAAAAAGGAAATACAATTGTGCAGGACGTTCCTGATAAGGCAACTTGAAGCGATAGCCCCAGAATACGTTATCTTCCTTGGAAACGTTTCTGCATCGGCATTCTTTCACGGCCACAAGGCCCTGGAGCATCACGGGAAGGTGATGAAGGAAGATGGCATAACCTACATGTTCACTCTTCACCCTGCGGCTGTGCTTAGGCTCAACAAATTCGAAGGCATAATGCTTTCTGACCTGAAGAAATTCGCAGGAATAATCGAAGGCAACTCCTCATATTTATAAGTTGTTCTGTTAAAATAATTGTATAACGGGCCCGTAGCTCAGCCTGGTCAGAGCGTTCGACTGATATAAAACTTTTACGGTTTTATCAAAGCGGAAATCGAAAGATCCGGAGTTCAAATCTCCGCGGGCCCAAAATAAAAAAGGAGTTATATATAACTCATCGAAATGTCTCCCTTTTTTGTCGTCGGTTTACTCTTTCTCTCGGTTGTGAAACGGTTGTTTTGTTATGCTTCTGCTAAAAGCATATGAGGGAGAACTTTCATGCCGCTCCTGACCATCGTTTTCAGCAGCGAAACTGCGGCTTAAGCACCCCAATAAAATAATCTGACTATTCCAGTATTATGTCTTTGCCAGAAAGATTGATACCCTTTTCCTTACAGTTCTATACTTGCGATCAGTTATGTTGGAAGAGGATGAACCTCTCCTGCGACAGAAGGCAAAGGACTGTAAGAATGCAGAAGAGAATATACGGTATTATGCCCTTCATGCGGTTAGTGAAGGCGACTCTGTTACAGATACTGCAGAAAGGTTTCTTGTTGAAAGGCAAACAATACACGACTGAATAAATAAATGGGAAAAAGAGAAAGACCTCTCAAACAAACCAAAATTAGGAAAGCCACCTATATTCACTAATGACGGAAAGAAGGACTTGAAGCAGTTGATAGACGAAAGATATCCTCAGAAACATGGAATGAATGCAAGCCTGTGGGACTGCACAGAATTGCGCAAATATTATCTGTCCAAAGGCAAGATAGTGAGTGAAGAGATGATACGAATTACACTCAAAGAAATGGGCGCGCACTACATAAAGGCACAGCACGAATATAGAGAGGCTGACTACGAAAAACAGAGAGAATTTGTGCTGCAATTCCTTAAAGACACAGAACAGTTGACAGAGGATATTGCACTGTTGTTTGAAGACGAAATGTCTGCATGTACCGTGCCGCACAAAGGATACGGATGAACATTCAACGAACGCCTCATAACACGTACAATAGAACGCAATAAGGAGAGGGTAAATTGCTTCGGCGCAACAAATCCGATTACTGGGAAACGCATACAGATGTCAAGTAGCATTGCAAAGGCACCTGCACTGGTAAAATTTCTGGAGAAAATAGATGCAACATACAAGAATATGAAGGATATATGGATTTATCTCGATAATGGTCCAGTTCATAAATCAAACCTCGTGAAGAAATATCTAGAAGAACATCCAAGGATAAAACTGAAATTCACTTCTCCGTATTCCCCAGATATAAATCCACAAGAGCAGATTTGGGGATATGATAGGAAAAAGTTCCTCAATAACAATCAATTCACTAGTGCAAAACAACTTTCAATGAAATTGAGTTGGTTTGTACGGCGGTTAGAACCAGAAGTAGTCAAGATTGTAGCTTCATTGATACCGATAGAGGCATTGCTGAGTTTTCAAGTGTAAGATTACTTCTCTGGGTTGCTATAAGCGCCCATCCGACAGTCTTTCACATTCTGTTAGCGGGCTAGGATATGGACTTTTTGATTATGTTGTATATCTTTTCGCTAAGGTCCCCTGTGCTTAGGTGCACCTTATGCTGCTTTCCGATTATTTCTGATTTGACTATATCTTTCTCTGACGTTACATCCTTCCACATTGCAGGAGACGAAAGGTAGCATGACAGCTCCAAACGCGGCTTTCCTTTTATCAGTAATCCTGGCTTGTTGATTTCCAGATTCAATGGATAGAACCACTGGCTAGGTATTTCCACGTATTTCTCGTTTTGCTCATGCGCCATTTTTCCGGTAAGCGAATCTGCGTATAGCTTGGGAAGATCTTTGGCATAAAATTTTGCGTACCCCTTGGCTACATTCTTGAGCTTCTCCCCTATGCTCTCCTTCTTGAACTTTTCCTTTGCCGCAGTCAGCTGCGCTGCCTTTTCTTCATTCTGCGCACGCCACTCCTTTACCACTTCAAACACGAAATCTGCGCTGTAAATTATTATGCTAGGGTATAATGTCCTCGTAGTCTCATACGCATTTGCTGATGTAAATGTCTTGAACCCTACAGGATTGTATTTTTTATCTACTACGAAGAGCCTCTTATTAGTAATAATGCTTATATAAGACTGTATAAAATTCAGCCCTGAAAATATTTCGGTGCCGTTAACATCTTCTCTCATGCCTTTGACGGCCATGAGCATCTTCTCGCCCATATCTGGCTTGAGGTACCTGTTTATCAGGGTCTGTGCCGAGGAATCGAGCTCCACTTCTTCTGCATTTGAGAGGTCCATGCTATCATATATATAGCAAATGGAAAACTTTAAAATATATACATTTCTACCATCAGAGGATTTTGTTCTGTCTTTTCGCATAAAAATTATGCGGAAGGTCATCCCAAGAGGACTATTTTGCCTGGTAGAAGGTTACATCTAGCGAAACTGCAGCCCGATTCATGCGGGCGACACGCTTCCGCCCAAGTACAAACATGGGAGTATCAGAGAGAAAAATGAAACGCTATTGTCCTGTCGCATTCGGCATAGGCCGCTAAAAGTCCAAGCCTTTGGCATTTTGTCAAAACATTTGGACGCTACTTAATAGCATTTAAATTTATTGT
>JAJYWY010000033.1 GCA_021791245.1 Microcaldota archaeon | reverse complement strand
TTGCTCCTATCGTCTAGTCCGGCCAAGGACGTGGGGCTTTCAACCCCGCAACTCGGGTTCAAATCCCGATGGGAGCAGTCATGTGAAATTGATTTCTATGGCTCTAGAAACAAAACTCAAGAAATATTTGCTTGGACTTGACCCTAAATTATTAGGTTTAGACAGTGAACTAAAAAGCGTTGAATTAAAGACTCTGGGGTTGGGTGAAAGTAACCTGAATTATCTCGCGGTATTGAACGGAAAGAGACTCGTAGTCAGGATCAATATGGATCCGAAGGTGCCAAATAAGTCTAAGGAGGAATTTATCGCTCTGAAAACCATAGAACGCTTAAAGATTGCACCACGAGCATTACTGTTGGATGATTCAAGAAAAGTTATAAGCGAATCATTTATCATTTTAGAATACCTGCCCGGTTCTCCACTCAATAAGCACATAAAGAAATTGAATCGAAGAACAATCGAAAAATTAGCAACCATTGTTGTGAAGCTTCACCTGCTGCCAGTTGGTAAACTGAAGCTAAATACAGAGAGACCGACATATACTTCGTGGTTAACATACATAGAAGACAATATTGAGTATATCAAAATGAAAAGGGCTCGGTATTTTGGGCGGAATGATAAGTTTATTAGACTGATTGATGCTACGTTTAGTAGAATCAAAGCGCCTCTTGAAACCCCCAAATATCCAAATAAGCGCTGCCTAATACACGGAGATATTTGTGAACAGAATATTTTAGTCAATAGTAACCAGCTTGTATTAATCGATTGGGAGAGCGTAGGTTTAGGCGATCCCGCAGCTGAGATCACCAAGATTTTCGAAGCCTTTGGTGGAATCAAATTTTCAGATGAACAAAGGCGACTGTTTCTGAAGACTTATCTCGAAATAAGGCATGATAGCACTCTAAAGCAGAGAATACGGACATTCACCCCGCTGATTAGATATGAACAATTCGTCTGGGCCGTTATGCATGTATTTGAGATTGGAGAAAAGGACATGCATGCGTCCTTTGTGAAGAACAAAAACCTAAAGGAACATCTTGGATTTGCCGAAGAAACTTTCGATCTGTGCAAAAGCACTGGTATCTTTGATAAGGACTTGGAATGGTCTGCAAAGACGGTCTTTCCTGAACGTTATCTAAGAGAAGTAAGAAAGAGTGCAAGGAGCCTATAGCAGTGTATATTTCCGTATGTTTAATTATATACGGTGAGCACTTAACTAGATTATAGCTTCTCGATCGGAGCAAACTAGATTTTCGATGACAAAATCGGGTTCAGTTCCCCAGCAAAAGGAAAGGAATTAAGCAGCAATTGGCCGACACCAATAAATAGGTTACGGTCATGTAAAACTAGAATGCATTCAACATAATGAGCTAATATTTAATACGGCAAAACGCTTGTAACTGTTTGGGCGGCAATTTTTTATGGATGAGAAAAAGATACTTGCCATACTTGTGCTTGGAACAATGATGGGTGCACTGGACAGTACAGTAGTGCTTCTCGCTCTTCCCTCACTAACAGAAGGCCTCGCAACAAATCTGTCATCATCCATATGGGTTATTCTTGCCTATATACTTGTACTCGCCGTAACTACTACACAATTTGGAAGAATAGGCGACATCTTTGGCAGGAGCAGGATGTTTAATGCCGGTTTTGCAATCTTTACTATAGGTTCTGCGCTGTGCGGATTGTCCCCAAATATAACATTCCTGAATTTCTTCAGGATAATACAGGCAGTAGGCGGTGCACTGCTTACTGCCACGAGCGGCGCAATAGTAGCAGACGTATATGCGCCAGACAGAAGAGGGCATGCATATGGATACATATCAATGGGATGGAGCGCAGGCGCAATGCTAGGAATAGTAGTTGGAGGAATCCTCACCACATTTTTCGGATGGAGGTATATATTCTACATAAATGTGCCTATAGGAATAATAGCAGTTATCCTAGGATTGAGATATCTGAAAGACAATCCAAAGGTAAGCTCTAAGATAGATATCCTTGGAATGGCTCTTCTAGGCACAGGATTGTCTTTCATTTCCCTTGGATCTGTAGACTTTGCATCGCAAGGTGCAGCATTTTTCAACGAGCTGATGGTTGTATTTGGATTTGCAGTCATTATTTTATTCATACTTTGGGAACGCCGTACTTCAACGCCAATGCTCAATTTCAATGCTTTCAAGAGCAGAGTATTGACTGCATCAATACTTTCATCATTGTTCCAAAGCCTGGGTTATTTCTCTGTGACTTTCATAATTATCATGTACCTTCAGGGTATACGCGGTCTCAACCCTCTTGACGCTTCGGTGCTTCTTGCGCCTGGATACATAGCATCTGCTTTCCTTGGGCCTTATATGGGAAAGCTCTCTGACAGAATAGGTGCCAGGGTTTTGGCAACGGTAGGCATAGGGCTTATGTGCATAACCGTGATCCTTTACCTGCTGATAACAACTACCACATCTCTCTATTTTATACTTATAGCCACATTTATTTCTGGAATAGGAATATCCATGTTCTTCCCTGCAAACAGCAGTGCAGTAATGTCCAACGCTTCGCATGACCATTATGGAAGCATCTCAGGCCTTCTTAGGACTACATCAAGCATAGGCACGCTTGGAAGCTATGTAATACTTATAACTGCTGCAACTATAGGGGTATCAAGAAGCGTCGCCTTCCAGGTTTTTGTAGGAACGTCAAACCTTGTAGGCGGAGTATCCCTAGATTTTCTTAGCGGCCTCAAAGCCGCGCTTGTCGTATGTTTTATACTATTAGTGATATCTGGAATGTTATCTGCGTTGAGGGGAAAAGAGAACAGGGCAAAGATTGCAAAGGAATCAAGAAAGGCATAATCGTGGTTTCCCTACTAAAGGGACATTCTCATTAAATGGTATCTCCACATTGATTCTAATTGCAAGGAAACATGGCGATGCATCAGATAACAATAAAAGCATTGAATTACAGATTTACCACTGGTATTTGATGGCGCATCTTCCGAAGTGGATGAATAAGAATATCCTACTCATATCGTTTTCTGCATTATTCGCGGATCTTGGCTACCAGGCAGTGCAGGCAATTTTTCCAATATACCTTGTCATAA
Source organism: Microcaldota archaeon (assembly GCA_021791245.1). Lineage (GTDB taxonomy): Archaea > Micrarchaeota > Micrarchaeia > Micrarchaeales > CABMGC01 > JAJYWY01. The sequence goes on along the minus strand of JAJYWY010000033.1, from coordinate 1,526 downwards.
CCCTTTCCTCCAACGGATTCTATTTCGGAATTGCAAATGCCATAGCATTCGGAGGCGGCGCCCTGCTTGCATATATCGCAGGCATTCTCGGAAGTACGCACAGCAGAAAATGGCTTGCAGTGATTGGAAGCGTGTTTATACTTCTTATGCCTTTGGTCGGCATTACAGTGAATCCATTTCTTGCTATAGCGTTATTTGCCCTTGGATGGTGGGCCAGGAACTTCAGAGTGCCACCCAGAAGGGCTATGCTTACAGATGCAAGCAATAAAGATGACATAGGGAAGGCATTCGGGTTTTTGCACGCACTCGACATAGGCGGCGGAATGCTGTCTATCCTTTCTGTGCTGCTCCTTCTTGGCATAGGCTTTCACCAGAACCAAGTGCTGCTTCTTGCAGCAATACCAATATCAATATCAATTATTCTTCTTGCAATGACAAAAGATATAAGAAAAAAGCAGAAAAACGCTGCGGCAAAAACTCCAAAGGAGAGAAAGGATGCAAGGATAAACAGGAATTCATTCAATGGCATAATAATAGCAACCGCGGTCTACGGGTTCAGCTATTATAGCCTTGGTTTTCCTATATTAACAATTACCCAAAGCTCAAACATCATGCTTGGCATAGGCTCTTACGCGCTATATCTCGGCGTTTCCGCAGTTATAGGGTATTTTATAGGTTCAATGAAAGGTCTGAATAAAATAAAGACATTAGGATATCTAGGATATGCAATATCTGGAGTCGGAACCATAATGCTCTCTATAGGGTATTATCTTCACAGCAGCCTGCCGATATATTATTTTGGGATTGCACTAATGGGATTCGGATTCGGCGTAGTCGAGACTATGGAGCCTACAATAATATCGCTCGTCAGAAAAACGATAAAACTGGACGAGGGCATGGGTGCCCTTCAGGGATCGAGAAGCGTCGGACTTTTTTGCGCCAATCTCATAATGGGCGTACTTTATCTGGTAAGTCCTGCGGATTCCTATCTATACGCTGCCATAGTATCGTTCGCTGCAACAGCCATAGTGCTGTATTCTGGCAGGGAATTTTCAATGTGAATATATATCTTGGTAGGCGAATACTAACATGGCAGGCGAAAAGGGATGGAAGAAGCTTACTTCTGAAGAGGAGAGAGTGATAGTGCACAAAGGGACGGAGGCGCCTTTCACCGGCGAGTATGACGATTTCTATGAACCTGGAATGTACGTGTGCAGGCGCTGCGGGGCAAAGCTCTACAAATCCAGTGACAAGTTCGATGCCCATTGCGGATGGCCCAGTTTCGACGACTCTTTTCCAGGAGCGATAAAGAGGGTTCCTGATCCTGATGGAATAAGGGTGGAGATAGAATGTGCCAGCTGCGGTGCACATCTGGGGCACATCTTCGAGGGTGAGAGGCTTACAGAACGAATAGCAGAAAGCCCCTAACCTTAAGTTAGGGGATGAATGCGAATTTGATAGGTGGATAGATATATAAATTAGAAAGGCGTAATAGTATGTATGGAATATCAGCACAAGAACAATCA
>JAJYWY010000037.1 GCA_021791245.1 Microcaldota archaeon | reverse complement strand
TTATCTCTGCAATGTGCTCCTGCACAAGCTGGTGCTTTCCTATTGCCTTTCCGTGCTGCACCCTTTCCCTCGCCCTTTTTACGGATGCACTCAGGCAGCCTTCTATTATGCCTATGCACCCTGAAGCAACTCCCATTCTTCCGTTCATAAGGGCGGAATATGCAACATGCATGCCCTTGCCTTCCTCTCCTAGAATATCCTCTTTATTCACCTCGAAGCTGCTGAATTCGAGCATTCCTGTATCCGAAGAAAATAGGCCTATTTTCTCCTTTAGCTGCGTTCTTGCCAAACCAGGATTTTTAGCATCTGCTATAAATGACGTTATCTTCCCTCCATCCTTCGACTTTGCGAATAGTATTATGTAGTCTGCTATCGTGCCGTTGGATATCAGGTATTTTGTTCCGTTCAGCACAAACTTGCCATCCTTTTCTTCGTAAGTCATGGAAAGGGATCCTGGATCGCTTCCAGCTTCCGGCTCTGTAAGTCCGAACGCAAATATTTTATCAGCATTTACTATGTCTTTCAGATGTGTTTTCTTCTGTTTTTCTGTGCCCCATCTCTGTATGCTCTTTCCGCATAGCAATACTTGCACATTGTAAAAACTTGAGAAGCTCATGCCAAGCTGGCCAAGCCTCTCTTTAGCAAGAACTGCAACAAGAGGATGCATCTCGCTGCCCCCGTACTCCTTTTTTATAGGTATTCCGAGCAGCCCGTATTTCGCGGCAATTTTAGGGGCTTCCATATTGGTTTCATGCTTGAGGTATGATTCGAATTCATGCATTGCCATCTCTTCAGCTGCCTTGTCAGCATTAGCTAACATTTTCTTTTCTTCTTCCGAGAAGCTGTATAGCATGCCCACGTCCCTGACCGATTTTTCGAATAGCTCTTCCATAATATCACCTTCATTCAAGCTTCTTTCTCACATTCTCTATTATCTCCCCTATCTTATCTTCGCTTATTTTCCTTATAACGCCTTCGCTCACCCCTCCAGCTATCCCCCCTATCGATGCGTCTGCTTCCCAAGCCGCATATGTTGACTGGCCGGTGGAAGATATTTTTACAGAAAGGTTTATCCTCACGGTGCTTCCTATCCCTTTACCTTCCATGAGATAATTTATGCTGTTGCCTTGCGCGTTCATGCTGCCCTTTATTGAAAACACGCCTTGCACGAAAGCTATGCCCGCTTTTATTTTCATAGTAAAGTTTTTTTCATCAGCTTGCATGAAATCCTGCAAATCAGGTATGCATTCTGAAACTTCTTTCATGTTAGTTGCAAGGCTGCGTACTTTTTCTATTTGTGCTTTTATTTCTATTTTGTCGCCAAAATGTATGTCCATATGCGCACCGCATCAGTATTCATAAAAGCCTTTTCCGCTCTTTTTTCCAAGCCTTCCGTTTTCGGCCATTTTCTGCAGAAGGGGAGATGGCTTGAATCTCTCTTCCTTCCCCTGCATGTATATCTGGTCCATTATGTCCCTGCATACGTCGATTCCTATGAAATCTGCAAGCTGCAGTGGGCCCATCGGATGATTGAAGCCCAATCGCGCTATCTGGTCTATTCCCTCCCTTGTAGCTATCCCTGCCTCAAGGGATTTAACCGCCTCGTTTATGAATACCATAAGCAGTCTGTTCGCTACAAATCCCGGATAGTCCTTCACCTCCACGTTTACCTTGCCTAAATCAGTAACGAATTTTATGGCGGTATTTAGAGTTTCCTGCGATGTCTTGCTTCCAACGACCACCTCTACAAGCTTCATCACAGGAACTGGATTGAAAAAATGAATGCCTATGAATCTGCTGGAATCCTTCAGGGACGATGACAGGGCATTTACTGATATTGAAGAAGTGTTGGTAGAGATTATTGCAGATGCGTCAGCATTCCTTTCCGCCTCTGAAAGCACGCTTTTTTTCTCCTCCTGCCTCTCAACTACCGCTTCTATAACTATGCTGCATCCCTTTATGCCTGAAATATCCGTGGTTACAGACACATGCCTTATGCATTCGTCAGCCTGGGCATTTGTAATAGCACCTTTAGATACGGCTTTGCTTAATCCTGCCTTTATCGAGGATAATGCAGCTTGCGATGACTTTTCAGAATGGGCAATGCAAACCACTTCATATCCGGAAGAGAGAGCAGCTTGCGCTATTCCGCTTCCCATAGTTCCTGTTCCGATAACAGCAATCTTCCTATTCATCCAATCCTCCTTATTACCATCGCCATTGCGCCTCCGCCCCCATGGCACAGCGAGGCTATCCCAAGATCCTTCTTTCTGTCAACCAATGCAAATGCAAGGGTAGTAAGGATCCTTGCGCCTGAGGCACCTATTGGATGCCCAAGGGCCGTTGCCCCTCCGTTCACATTGAGCTTTCCTAGATCTATCCCAAGTTCTTTTGCAACACCCAAAGTCTGAACGCAGAAAGCCTCATTTATCTCTATAAGGTCCATATCTTCCAATGAATATCCTGCATTCTTCAGCGCTTTATTCATGGCAGATACAGGAGCTATACCATACCAATCTGGGTCTATCCCTGACGATGCGTATGATTCTATCTTTGCTATGGGCTTGAGCCCAAGTTCCTTCACTTTGCTGCCGGACGCAAGCAGAATAAATGATGCACCATCGCTCAATTGCGATGCATTTCCAGCAGTAACTGTGCCTTTATCATGGAATGCAGGTTTAAGAGAGGCAAGCTTCTCCATGCTTGTATCCCTTCTTATGCCCTCGTCAGCCTTGAAGTTTTTACCATCGGAAAGCGTTATAGGTATTATTTCTTTGGCAAATTTGCCGGAATCATCCGCTGCTGCCGCCTTCCTGTGGCTATCGAATGCAAACATGTCCTGCTCTTCCCTGCTTATATCATACTTTTCCTTTATCTTCTCCGCAAGTGATCCCATATGCAGATTTGCATAGCAGTCCCATAGCCCTCCGTTCACCATTTCATCAATAACTTCTATGCTGTTAGAATCTGCCTTTGCTTCGGATATCGATGAATCGAGCTCTTTCAGCGACATGTTGCCGATTTTTTTGAACTTTCTAAGCCCCTTTATAGTGTGGGGCGCATTGCTCATGCTTTCCATCCCCCCGGCAACTGCTATAGAATCGTTACCAGACGAGATTGCTTCTGCGCCTAATGCAACTGCCTTCATCCCAGAAGCACATACCTTATTTACGCTGAATGCAGGAATAGTATAGGGCATCCCAGAATACACGGCAACCTGCTTTGCCGGATTTTGGCCAAGGCCTGCCGAAAGGACATTGCCAACTATAATTTCGTCTATGCTGCCATGATCTATATTCGACCTGGAAACAAGCCCTTTCATGACCTCTGCAGCTAGCTTTGGTGCGGTGAAATGCGAAAGCGCACCTAGAAACTTTCCTGTTGCGCTTCTTGCAGCGTCTATTATGTAAACTTCTTCCATATCACGCGCCATTTTCATTCGAACCTAGGCTTCCTTTTCTCGGCGAAAGCCAAGAAGCCCTCATTCTTGTCTCTATGTGTAAAGCATTCTATGAATCCATTTTCTTCGGCAGAATGGTCATAATCGTACTTTGATGCCATGGCTTTTTTTGCCTTCTTTACTGCATTGTAGCTATTTTCCAGTATTTTTTCTGCAATTGCAATGGTCTCTCTTTCTAGGCTTTGCGCGTCGGTGACAATGTTCAAGAGCCCTATCCTAAGGGCTTCTTCAGCGCTTATCATGTCGCCGGTGAATATGAGCATTTTAGCATTTGAGCTTCCTACTATTTGCGGAAGAAGACGTGTTCCTCCAGCTCCGGGAATTATACCCAGCTTGACCTCTGGTTGCCCAAACTTTGCATCGGAGGATGCAATGCGGATATCGCATGACATGGCGAGCTCGCACCCCCCACCAAGGCAATATCCACGTATCTCTGCAATCACGGGCTTTTCCATCTTCATTATGGAATCAAATATGTTGTGTATAAGGTTAGAGAAGTGTAATATGTCGGCTTCATCTTTAAACGTGCTGAGATAATCCACATCCACTCCTGCACAGAACGCTTTGTCTTCGGAACCAGATATTATGAGTATTTTTGCATTCTCATCGGATGAAACCTCCGCAAGCGCTTCTTTCAGGCCATTTAGCGTGTCTATATCAAGTGCGTTATGTTTCTTCGGCCTGTTTATTATTATGCGCGATATATTTCCGCTCGATGATAATAAGATGTTGTTATACTCTTTGTACTCTTGTTTGGGCATACTTGAGTAATCATCGTATAATTGATATAAACCTTTGGAACATGCTTTTATACAGAAGTATTATTTCACTGCATTAGCGAAGCACGGAATTGCATATGGGAAATGTTGTACATCCCCTCGCGACTGAAGCAGTGAGCTTCCAATTGCGGCTTTTGATTGGCCATCTTGAATCACCAAGTATAGTTTCGACTCGACGGCGGTTGTCTCGCCTTGTGGAGGAAGCCATTCAGTTGATGGTTGGGTGCCCGCTTTTGTGATTGCGAGGAATAAGTCATATATCCGTATGCCTTTTTCAAGATGGCCATGTTATCCACGCAATTAAATTTTATATACCATGTTATTCTGCGATTCGCCTCATCCTGCTTCTAAAGAGTGTTGGTTTTCCCACTCACATTTATAAATATGAAGGTAGATATAATTCCGTGATAAAGTGCTTGCCTTCCAATGGAATACAATGCATGTTCTCCTCTGACATCAGCGCAAGCCATGCCATATCTTTCATCTTTTTCTGAAATTATGCGCAAACGCATAGCTTCAGCCTCTTGTTTTTGCATTTGTGATAAATTGGTGTAAACATGGAATACGAAGAGAATAGATTTGGGATATCGGAAGCAGGTTATGGGATCGAAAGGCCGGACTTCAGCATAATATCTTACGACCTTAATAAAGCAGGACTTGATAGCTCGCTTGTATCGAAACTGGCGGACATAGGAGTAACTACCTTCGGCAACGGCATGCAGAAATCTGAGGTGATTGAGCATATCGCAAACAACGATTTCCTTGTAGTCGCGTACAAAGGGGATGCGGCAATAGGATTCTCGGGACTTAAACTGCTAGAGGATTCAGCATACTTGAGTGCTGCGGTCGTCGAAATCGGCTTCCAGTGCCGGTGGCATCTATAAAATGATGACAATGGAAAGGATAAGGATAGGATTTTCACATGGAAAATACAGAATCTCCACAAGAACCCAGAATCCGAAAGTTGAAGAGGGAATAGCATGTGCGCTAAAGGAGCTCGCAAGGGGCAAGGAGATAGATGTTTCCAGAGAAAAACAGGAAGGGGTTTATGGAAGGCGCCTTGCGAAAGACCTTCAGAAATCTTGCAACGAACGCATAAATAAGGTATATGCACAGCTCGATGCGGATAGGGGAGATGCATTCTTGCTGAAATTCAATGTGATTTTATGAAAATAATAGACATGCATACGCACACAGGAAACAAGAGGATACATCTTGCATTGGCAACGCTAGAGCGAATGTTGAAGAAGTATGGGATAGATAATGCAGCGGTGTTCCCAATGTTCCAGGACTCTTGCGATGCGTTGGTTGAAGAGAGCATCAGGAATAGCAAAAACACATCTGGTTTCTTCTTCCCATTCCTGAGATTTAATCCGACTGAGATGAAACTTGGCATGCTTGAGGAGATTTCGCCACATTTCTCTGGTTTCAAGTTCCATCCGCGTGCGGAGAACTTCAATGTTTTCGATAAAAGATTGGAAAAAATATTTGATTTCATCGAGAGCACGGGAAAGCCGGTGATAATACATTCAAGGAAGGAGAACAACTGCAATTCCGATCCTGATCGGCTGGTGCGGATAGCAGGATTATATCCTGGAATAAATTTTATATTTGCGCATTTTGCAAACGATTCAGATGAATTCTTCAGGGAAGCTGCGGAATATGAAAATGCCTATGTTGAAACATCGATAGTCTCATCGCCCAAGATAATAGAAAGGAGAGTTGATGAGATAGGCGCAGGAAGATTCGTGTTCGGCTCTGATACTCCTTTCTCTGATCCAGAGATAGAATTGCTGAAGATAACAAAATCCAGATTAACAAAGATGCAGAAAGAGAGCATCCTCTCGAAGAATGCATTCACACTGCTGAAAAGAAGAAAAAGAAGGCAGTATATCAGAGTTTGACTTCTCCAGAATCTATCTTCTTCAGGTATTCGCGCGGATCCATTCCCTCGCACGTGACTCCCATGCTCTTGCAAGTCCCGATTACCTGCTTAACCCTGGATTTCTCATCGCCATAGAGCGAAGCTGCCTTTGACTCTGCTACCCCCTTTATCTGCGCAAGGGTTATATTTCCAACCTTGTCATCCTTGCCTTTCGCCCCTGCAGCTATTCCAAGCTCCTTGAGTATTAGTGCGCTAGTTGGCGGCGCGCCAACCTCTACTTTAAATTGCTTTGTGGCAGGATCAACGATGACTTTCACAGGAACTTTTATTCCGGCAAATGGCTTTGTCTTCTTATTTATCTCGTCCACTATTCCTGCTATATTCATCCCAAGAGGGCCAAGCGCAGGCCCGAATGGCGGCCCAGATGTCGCCTTGCCTCCTTCTATCAAACCATTTATCACTACTTCCGGCATAATATCACTCGTTCTTTTCTGCCTTTGCGATGAGCCTTGCAGTATTGGATTTTGTTGTTACAGGAATCTGAACTGCAACATCCATCAGCTCGACAGTAATATCATCCTTTAATGAATCTGTTTTTATAACTTTTGCTTTGTATCCCTTGAATGGGCCAGCTATGAACTCTATCGTATCGTTTACCCCTATATTCTGTACCTCCTGCTTCACTTCAAGCATCTTGTTGAATTCTTCCTCCTTCAGTTCGCTCTTCAGCATGCCTTTCACATGAGGCTCGTTAGCTATCAGGTCCCTGCATGCATTCTCATTTTCAGCTTCTATTATCAGGTATCCCTTCATTCCGCCAACAAGCACTATGGAAAATACCGGAAGGCCTGTCTTGACCACTTTGTTCTCCAATATATCTGTAGTTATCTTCTCTTGGCTGGAAGTTACCCTTACTATAAAATACATAAAAATACCCGTCTGCCTACTTCGTAATGAGAGGCATATATTATGCTATAATAATGCTTCGATATGCTTAAATAGGTTTCCGATAAAAAAGAAGGTGATTCGATGGAGAAAGTTTTCACTTTAAAACCTTACGAGATAAACAAAAGCATTAATGACACGCTCATAGAGATGTATGAGATACGCAAAAGCTCTTCCAGCATGCAAAACATCACTGACGCCACGCATGCTAACCTTGAGGGTCTTCTTAATAAACTTAGGAAGTTGATGCAAAGAAACGAATTTAACACAGTGAACATAACAGTATCCTCAGCCACCAAAACAAAGGAGGAAATTGCTGCTAAAGTACTTGAAAGACGGGGTCCTGAGTGGTATTTCGACGATCTGTTCTGGCATCATGATGGAAATAAAGGGTTATTGTTTTCCATAGATATATATGCAATTAATTACATAAATAAGAGCGCGTTTGCAAAAATAGAATATGTTAAAATGGATAAATACGTGCCAAGCATTACAGTAGATAGATATAAAGATGGTGATAAAAAGGCCACAGTTTACGACGTTACCGGAATTAAGTTATTCGGAGAGATGCTAGGGCTTATGAAGGCTTGCGCTAGAAAAGAGTAATTGCCAAGTTGGCTGCTTGCTCATCCTGCCTGGTTGCTTAAAGGTGGCTGATACCGGTTTGTATGCGCAGGTTTGCGGAGCAGGGCTTGCCGCGGCTTTCTGATATGAATTTTGTAATCAAGTAATTTATACTTTTCATTCCTTATCCTATAATATGGAGGGACAGGAAAAAAGGCCATATAGCGATGCTGCTTTCATGGATTCAAAGCAGGAGATGGATCTTCTAGTGAGCAAGTCTCTTGCAGGCAGGGAAGTAAAGCCAAATGTCCTGTTCGCTAATTTGGAGAAAACGACTAAAGCACTTTCCTCAGGCATGGTCAAATGGTCGAGAAAAAACTCGCTCTGGCCAATGCAGTTCGGGCTAGCATGCTGCGCTATAGAGCTCATGGACTTCGGAAGCTCAAGGATAGACGCAGAGAGGAGGGGCTTCCTGATGTTCAGGGCCACCCCAAGGCAATGCGACGTGATGATAGTTGCAGGATGGGTGACAAAATCCATTGTGCCCGAAATAAAGAGGCTGTACGAGCAGATGCTCAGCCCAAAGTACGTGATTGCGTATGGAGAATGCGCAACGTGCGGAGGGCCTTGGTTTGAGAGCTATAATATAATGAAGGGCATAGACCAGGTGCTTCCAGTAGACGTTTATGTCGCAGGATGCCCTCCGAAACCAGAGAATCTTTTCGGAGCGCTTGTTAAATTGCAGAAGAAAGTCGGTGGAGAAGTTGAGGTTTGACAGATACGAGGATAGGGCAAACTTGGCGGACGCGCTTGAACAGATGAAAGCTAAAGGATTCAGCTATCTTGAAAAGATAACGGCTGTAGATTACAAGGACCACATGGAAGCGCTTTACTTCCTGGTAGACATAGAAAAGAACGAAAATGAGCTAATAAAGGTAAGATTGGAGAACAGCAGCTTATGGCTTCCGACAGTAATGGAATTGTTCAAATCTGCTGACTGGTACGAAAGGGAGATGGCAGAGATGTTCGGGATAACGATAAGAGGAAGGAAGACAGAGAGGCTTCTGCTAGAGAAATGGGACGGGATAGATCCCCCATTGAGAAAGAGTTTCGTGTGGGGGCAGGAATATAGAAACAGAGAGCAAAAAGGATGACTGCATGCAGATTACAAGGATAAACATAGGCCCCATACACCCAAGTACGCACGGCGTGCTCAGGCTCATTGTTGACCTTGACGGGGATACAATAGAGAAGGTAGAACCGCACATAGGTTTCCTGCACAGGGGCGTGGAGAAGCTTGTAGAAAACAGGATGTACATGCAGAACCATGTTTACATGGAGAAGATGGATTATGTAGCTCCACTTGCAGTGGACGAGCTGTACGTGGCAACAGTGGAAGAAGCGATGGGCATAGAAGTAAAGGAGCGCGCGCAGTATATACGGACCATAGAGCTGGAGCTCCAGAGGATAGCCAGCCATCTATTCTTCATAGGCACATTATGCAATGACATAGGAAATCTATTTACCGTGTTCATATGGTGCTTCGCAGACAGGGACAGAGTGCTCAGGCTTCTTGAGACCGCGACTGGAAGCAGGATGTTCTATGCAAACATGAGGCTTGGCGGGGTCAAGCAGGATTTCCCTAAAGGCTTTGAAGAAGACGTGCTAGATTGCATGGATTACATAGAAAAAAGAACAAAAGAGTACGAGAGATTTTTAGAGAAGAACCCAATTTTCATGGAAAGAATGAAAAACGTTGGAATATTAAGCAGTGAAGACGCCATAGAATACGGGATAAGCGGACCTACCCTCAGGGCGTCAGGGATAGACTATGACACAAGGAAGAACCATCCATACTATGCATATGAAAAGGCTTCCTTCTCCACGCAAGTGCTCAGCAGGGGCGATTCGTTTGCCAGGTATAAAATAAGGGTAATGGAGATACGGGAGAGCATAAACGTTATAAGGCTTGCATTCAAAAAGATGCCTGAAGGGGATGCGATAGGAATGCCGGTCAAGCTTGTGCCTCCGCCCATAAAGAAGAATGAAGTCATAGTGAGGAGGGAGCTTCCAAGGGGGGAGAATATGATGTACATGGTGGCAGACAAGAAAGGACCATACAGGTTGGCAATGCGCTCTGCAATATTTGTGAGCATGGCGGCGCTTGACCACATAGCAAGAGGGCATAAGCTTGCGGACCTGTTCGCTATAATGGGAAGCCTTGATTTCGTTATGGCAGACGTTGACAAATAGAGGCAAATATAATAACCGATGTTAAAATGGAGCTATCAAGACTAGGACAAGAGGCGCTAATGAAAGGCAGGATAAAGATAAGGGTCATGCGCTCCGGCATGATACAGCAGATAACGTTCACAGTTACAAAGGTGAAGGTCGGCAACATTGAATATACTGAGCTCTTCTCCGACAGGCAGATAGACACTTCGGAATTGCTTAGGGTGGCAAATGAGACAGGGCTGCCGGTAGAGGCGCGGAATGGCAAGGCATTCCCGGAAGGCAAGGGTGCATCGGATTTCGAAAGCATTTGACATCGCGGGTTTTGACAGTTTGCCTATCTTATCATCCTTCCCCGTGTGCATGACGCGCACATGCCAGACTTCTTCGAATAATGCTGTTCGCACATAGGATAGCCGCATATGCCGCATGTATGAATTGCCGGCTTTCCGCATATCTTGCATATGCTCTTTATTTCGGGCATTCACTCCCCCAAATCTATTACGCCGCTGAGCAGCTCTTTAGCCTTTTCGTACGACAGCGGCTTTAATCCTTTCTCCTTTGCGTATCTGCATTGGTACTTTATATATGACTCGTTGACGTTTGTGGCAGGGTTCACCGCCTTGCACCTTTCTATGTACTCTATTATTATCTTCTCGGCAGCATCTACGTCCATCCCTCTTATGTTAACCAGGTATGGGGCCAGTATTATGTTGACTGTCCTATGCCTTACGTCATGTATCGGCGTCTGAAGAAGCTTCTCTATCCAAGCATATGTCTTTCCTCCTTCTTCGGCAATTAGAGGCTTCTGGTCTGCCTTTTCATGCTTGATTGTTATTTTTTTCGCTTCATCTGCAATTATCTTGGGTATCTCCTTTTCGCTTATCGGAAGATTCTTCATTATCTCCTTTTCAAAAACGCATGACATGAATGATGCAAGCTCCTTCTTGTCAAGCACCACTGTCCCTTTCGAGACTTTTTGGTTTGTAAGGGTCATTTCTTCGCCGTCATTTGTATTATCTACAAAAGAAAGCAATGGAATCTCGAACGTTCCGTCCTTTCTTTCCCTTGCGTTTATACCAAGGCTGCCGCATATTTTAATCGCGTTGCTGTTGCTATCTTCAAGGAAGGCTTCGCCAGACCTTAGCGCCTCAGAGGAAGCATACTTCCTTATATTGAACCTCTTGCTAATAGCGCTTGATATAAGCCTGGCATATACGTAGCTCATAAGTATCTTTAATTTCGTATCCTCTATAGAAGTCCTGGTAAAACTTATTCTCCCTGAATTTATGGATTCCTCAACCCTTATCCTTCCGAGCTTGAGCAGGTTTTTGTCTATTCCATTGCCGCTTTTTGATACTATTTCTTTTGCTTCAGCAGTAAATGGATATTTATAGGCTATGTCGAGTTTTGCGCTGCCAATTGATTCCATGTGGTAACCTATTAAAGTTTAGCCCCAGATATAGTTAGCATGAAGCCATATTATATTGCGCTTCTAGCATTTATATTTCTTGGCGTAGCCTATGCAGGGACTGTCACGCTTACCGGCACTTGCACGTACCTGCAGAGGCAGGGAATGATAAACTTCACCATAGCAAACAGCGGAAATGACACGGCATACAGCATGGCTGTGATTCCATTCATAAAGAACGCAAGGGCAGATCCTGTATACTATACTATACGCTCGCTTGGCCCGGGCCAGAGCAATGAGAGCGACATATCATTGGGCAACATAACAATGGACGGGAGCTATGTGGACTATTTCCTGGTAGGATACCAACAGGGCTCGCAGTCTTTCTTTTCCGTCTTCCCGTGCATGGTAAACTTTGGCAGGACTGCGGTTTCCTTAGTGCAAATAATAGGCGCTAATGTGACTAGCTCACAAGGCGCTTACAATATTACTGCTGAGATGATAAACGAGGGCCATGGCCCTATTGATGCCAATGTAACAATTATACTTCCACCGACTTTCGCTTTTGCAAACGGAAGCAGCAGAGTATTGGAGCTAGCCCCTTTGAAAATAGGGTATGTTAAATTCGGTCTTGAGGGGCAGGGCGGCATTGTTTCAGCCCAGGGAGTCATATCAGCGCAGTATATAGAAGGAAACGAAAGCTATTCAGCAATGCGCGTGATAAGTATAGTGCCCAATGTTTTGCATACAAGTCCGCTGATAATAGAGATGGCGCCAATTCTGATTATAGTAGTCCTAGTTATATTGCTTGCGGCTTTTATAATCCTAAGGAGGAATTTCCGCAAGAAAATGCATGCGCATAAAGCAGACGCATAATAGTTTCTCCAGTTTCATGCAAGCAGATATTGGGTTGCAATGCGACCTGCAAAGCCTGCATCAGTTTGGATATGCGCAGATTCCTCATTTGATGGAACAAATAGTTCCAGGTTTCCGATAGAAGATGTATTGCAAGCTTCTTATCAGCAGATGTGGCGGCGGTTCTGACATTGAAAATGTGTTTCATTTGGATCATCAGATCGGAAACCCATGCTTTTTGCCTGTGACAGGATATTTTATCTATGTGGATGTAAAACTCACTCCCTTCAGGGGTGGGATATAAGCCCACTGCAAAGCATATAAATTTGAATAGTGCAATAAATATGGTCGTCATGATGCCACTAATGAACGTATCTTCAACAAAGACATCCATAAACTTTCAGGTTTGTTGAAGCCCACACGCTTTAGCGGTGGGAGATGTCACCTGTAATTGGATATGTTGTAATAGGCAAAGACAAGCCCTCCCGTATAATTCTCTATCGCCAATGGGCTGAATTTCTTTCCGTATATGTAGTTCATGCATCCGCCATTGCCCAGAGCTGGGGGCACGTTGCACCAGTATCCCCTGTCAAGCACGAAGCATCTGTATCCTGAGGTGTTGTTAAGGAATGCGCTCTCCTGCGAATTTATGTAGCTTATCTGCGCAGCACTCCTGTTCACTTCATACCATATATCGGGGGTATAAGTGAATACAAGGCAATCCTTTGGCACGGATGAATAATTGGCATAGAAGAAATTCATTGCAGGGAGTATAACGCTCTGCTGCGGCATGTTTGACGGAGCCAGGGTAATAGATTGCAAAGAGCTTGTGTAGAATGGATAGAATCCTGCGGCGAGAAGCAATGCAATGAATGAAAGGGCGCCTGCTGCGTTCTTTGCCCGCCCGCTGCGGAATGCATGGAATGAAGATATATACGAGGATACGTCGCTTATCGCTATGCCTGCAAATATTGATATAGGGGGCAGAATCTCAAGCATGAACCTTACGTCGACACCGAACGTCACTGAACCCGCATAGAAGAACCCATAAAAAAGATAGTATGATGCAGCCCACACGGCCAAGCTAGCGAGGCATATCTTTCTGTGCTTCCTTTTCCTGAATGCCAGAAGCAGCAGGCCAATGGCAGATATAGCTGTTATCAGTGCAGGGAACGAGGCAGGATAATAAGAGGCCTTATCGAAAAAGCCCAGGAAATAGCATATGTTAGGGCCTAATTTACTTCCGAGAATCTGGCAGCTGTATCCATAATTGCCTCCAAGCACATTCGAATAGAAGTTGGAGAGCGAAAAGAGACTCTGATTTGCGGCTGATTGCCCGTAATTAAGGTTTGACAGCTGGTATGATATGTAATATGCCTGCGGGATTAGAAGTATGAGGAAGAATATAAGCTGCAGTATTGCAGACGTGTCTATGTTTATCAGCTCGTTAATTTTCCCTGATATGCTCTTTTCGCCGTACTTCCTGAATGCCATGAATAATAGAAACAGCATAGGTATTAGAAGAATCCCCTCTATTCTCATATATACTGCCAATAGTATGCTGGAGAAGAAGAAAGAGAATGCCGCTTTGTTCTCTTCCTTCAGCAATGCCGCTAAAGATAGAAAGGATAGCACTGTAAGCATCATGAACGGAAGGTCAGGAACTGCCTGTGTGCGCGACCATATGAAAAGCTCAGGCATTAGCGAAAAGATAAAAGACGATGATACTGCTATCCTTTCATCGTTGAACAGGGCATACGCCAATGCAAATACAAATATTATTGATAGGGTTCCAAAAACTAGCTGGACATTGTATGCAGTTGACGTTCCAGCGCCAAAAATGCCGAATGCTATTGCCAGGTAGAATGATATCTCTACAGGATCGTGATATATTGCGTTAGCATAACAAGTTGCAAGATTCCCTGTGCCATACTGGCACCACTCGGAATTGAAATTGTGGAGTATGTTCAGGGCTATGCCCTGGTATATGTTCTCGTCAAAATACAGCTGCTCTACGGGATGCATGTATAGAAGCGAGAATGCGAGGAAGAACGAGACTATTAGTATTATTCCTAATATGCTCGCCTTGCTCATGCCTGTTATTCCGCTTATTATCCTTCTTCTCATCTGGAACAGGGAATAAAGAAGCCATATGAACGAGATAAGGGTTGCAAGAGTTATGAATAATCCAAGATCTAATTCGAGCGCCATATCCTTACCTGCTCAGCTTGTTCTCTACAAAAAAGCCGTTTAGGAACATGTATTTTGTCTTTGTCTTCTTCATTGTATCTATCGCGTCCTCAGGAGTCCTGACTATGGGCTGGCCATGTATGTTGAAGCTTGTGTTTAGCAAAACACCGTAGCCGCTCTCCTTCTTCACCCCAGACAGAATGCCCCTATATTGCCTGTTCTCATTTCCTACCATCTGCGGCCTCGCAGTCATGTCCACGTGCATCACCGATCTCATTATTTCAGACCTGCCTTTCTTGACTCTGTATGCCATAGTCATAAACTTATTGTATTCTTTAACATCCTCAAGCAGCTTGGATGCATCCTCTTGCAGCATAGACGGGGCGAAAGGCTGGAACCATTCCCTCTGCTTTACCATTATGTTCAGCTTCTCCTTTACGGTTTCGGAATCCGCTTTTGCAAGAATGCTCCTGTTGCCAAGCGCCCTTGGCCCGTATTCCATCCTTCCGCTATACCAGAATATATAGTTGTCCTTTTCTATCAGTTCCGCAGCATGCGAATGCGTATCGCTCTCCAGCGCGAAATCTATGCCTTTTTCCTTTCTAAGCATGCTGAGTATATTGTCTTCATCGTATTCGTCCCCAAGGTATATGTTGAAGTCATATGCGGATACGCCGTTAAGCTCGTAGTTTGCCCACATGGCTGCGCCTAGCGCTATCCCTCCATCGCCCATGTGCGGAAATACATAAATCGAATTGAAGAGATCAAGTTCCCTTATCTTCATGTTTGCCTTCACGTTGGACATTATCCCTCCGGAAAGCGAAAGATTGCTGAATCCGTATCTTTCGTGGAGCTGCGCAAAAAATTGCTGCAGAACATGCTCGAGCAACTGCTGCGCCATGTAAGCGAACTGCTCCCTTGGCATTGACCATGATATCCTGTTTAGCGCATCGTACTGTTTCAATGGGCCGTATTTTGCAAGTATGCTGCAGTCTTTTACCTCGAAGAAATCCTTGAGCTTGTTCTCTTCGAATTTGAAAGGAAATGAGTAGTCGGCCATGGCCATCACCTTTCCTTCGTCTTCCAGCTCCCTCATCCCAAGTATATTCGTGACCTGTTCATAGAATATGCCTATCGAATCCCTTGCAGGTATCTCAGCCAGCCTTTCCAGGCTTCCATTGGCAAACGAGCTTATGGAGCCGCTAAGGCCGTCTCCCAGCCCGTCTATAGTCACTACCAATCCCTTCTTATGTCCTGACGTGAATGCGGCAGTAGCAGCGTGGGCAGTATGATGCTCTACTGGAAATATCTTGAAATCCGAGAATCCTATCCTCCGCATTTCTCGCGATACGGCAAAATTGCTTATTGTTGCAGACAACGGGATTCTGCCTATTGTAGTCATCGAATATTTGGTGAAGCGCATGAGTGTCTCGAGCCTTGGCTTGAGCATCTTTCGCCTCCTGAACTTGTAATAGTTTTCCTTCTGCCATGGGAATATCCTTGAGATCGTCTTTGTAAGTTCTGTCGTAGGAAAGGCCACTACTTCTATATCACCAGGCTTAAGCCCCGTATATTCCAATGCTGCGCTTATTGACTTCCTTGGAAAAGCAACTTCAAGTTTTCTCCCGGTGAACCTTTCTTCGTTGGCTGCATAGAGTATCTTATTTCCTTCTATTAGCGCAGCACCGGAATCATGGCCATCCCAAACACCAAGTATGTACATTCATTCACGCACAAGAGAATATTGATATTGACGTCTGCAAGTCACTTCATATATATAGCTACCGCTTGATTTATATATTTGTATAAATGCGGAGCGCATTTGGAAAAATAGGGAATCGCCATGTGTGTAAACATTCCAAAAGGAACAAAAAAAAGAAAAAAAGAAAAATGCAGGAAGAACTTTACTCAGATTCCTTGGCTGCCGCCAAGAGCTCTTCCCTGCTCGCGTCCATCTGGTGCTTTGCCTTTGCATGTTGCTGCACAAGAGCAACTAATTCATCTTCATCTTCGCTTCGAAGTCTGAATTTGCAATTAGGTGCCGCACACGATATTTCCTTTGCCATGTTAATCAGTTTTATATCGGCATAAAGGTTAATAACAAGGTTTGGCTTTATATTTTACGGAGATAAAAATCAGTTTACCCAAATATAACAGATTTCTAAAAATAGCAAAGTGGACTCTGCGGGATTTCCGCAACTACTAGTTTGCTTAAGCAAGCTAAAAGTTTATTTCGAACCCGCAACCTCCTGCATGCCATGCAGGCGCGCTACCGTTGCGCCAAGAGCCCAATAGATATAGATTCATCACTCAAGGTTTTTAACGTTTGTTGTATGCAGCCTCCTACATCATCCAACTTCTAAAGCCCGATGATTTTCAAGATTTTTTATTGAACTTGGATTAACAACGCGGCTGGAATTCCACATTGCATCAAAGATTCCATGTAATGGCGGGATGGAAGCCAACGAAAGTATTGAAAATTTACAATACCCTCAGTTACACTGCTGTCTGACATCCTCTCCTATCTGAAGGATAGGATGTTCCTTCTGGTTTGGCGTTTCTATCATTCAATGTAAAAATTAAGAAGGCCAACAGCAGAGGGCCTGTTTTGCAGAGTAGATGTATATATTTCTAGCGGAGCTGCCATCCAATTAATGCATATGGTATTTTAGCTTAGGTCAAAACACGAAAACACTGTTGAAAATGAAGATGAATCTGCTAGATGTTATGGTGAAAGAGATTCAAAAAGTCACGGCACATGTTTTCAGCTGTATATTAGTCTGTCTGTTCAAGTATGAACTTTGATAACGGAAGTATTTGGCATATGGGTATTAGCCGAAGGCGAAGCCAAGCCGGACTTAAGCGGAAAGGCGGAACAGGAGATATTGCAATCAAAACTGGATGCGCTCAAAACCGCGCAAATGGAAAAGATTTTCAGATGGATATGCACAGGAAAGAGAAATAACCCTATTTTCGACGACAATGAAATGAGCGCGATTGCGCAATGGGGCAATGATGCAAATATGCACAGCTATTGATGGGAAGATCAGAAAGTATCTGTCCCGGAGATCGAAGAGATATGCTTATAGATAAAAATGTCAAACAGGCGAAAGAAAAAGTATGTTGCCGCCTCTTAGGAGCATTGTGCCTATCTTCGCCTTCACGCTTCCCTCGTCAAGCTCCTCGGCGTTCTCCAGCACTATGTTCATGTGCACGTCAAACGAGTTGACTACGCCCCTTATCTCGGAGCCGTTCTTCATCCTTATTAGCACCTGCTTTCCTATTGCCTTGTTAAGAAGGTCGAATGGTCTTTCTTGCGGCATTGATTCACCAGAATAAAACAAACGAGATGATATAGAAGGCAATGTTTTTATTGTTTCGCTTCTGCGGGCTTGCATCAGTTTCTGCATTGCCTTTACTTCTTCTCTTTCTTTCCTATTTTCGCCATGTCCTGCTTCCTTATTGCGAGCTCTACATTGCCAGTGCCAAGCGATAGCTGCTTGCCTACGAGCACGCTCTCTGTAACTCCGCTCATGTTGTCGACTTCTCCGAACGCTGCCGCATTCACAAGGTGCTTTACAGTCTCTTCGTACGCTGCCCTGGCGAACACGGAATTCTTCTCCCCGCTCAGCCCGTGCCTTCCGACGTTCTTTATCTTTCCAGTAAATGTCATCGCGTCTGCAAGCAGCAGCAAATGCCGCATGTCTACGGATATTCCCTGCTCCTTCAGGGTCTTGTCAAGCTCATGCGCTATGGCGTTCCTAGCCGCCTCTATCCCAAAGGTTTTGTACATAGCAAGTATGTCGTTAGTGTATATCCTGCTCCTGTCGACTCCAGGCACCTCAAGTATCTTGTCTATGTTGCTGTCTGCAGAGATCACGTAGAACTCATTTGTGCCGGGCTCCTGGTTTACGACCGCCCTGCCTGCGCCGTCTATCCCGTTTACAGTAAGATTCCCTATCTTTACTGCAAATGCCCTTATCTCCTTTAGGTTCCTTGTATGCACAGATACTGTTATTGTAGTGGAATCCTCCACGCTTGCATCAGCTCCTTCCATCTTGCTTATCTTCGAAGATATGGAACCTGCAGTTATCTCGTTCACCTCGAGCATCTGCTTGCTGAGCGTTATCTTTATCTTGCCTGTCGAGAAACTTTCAACTATGCTTCTTGCCACGTCCTTTGTCTTGACCTCGTTTATCTTCTTTGCTATCTCGAGCGACTTCTCGAAGCTCTTCCTTGAATGCTCGTCAAGGTATATGTATGTGAATGGAGTAGCAGGCTTCTTCTTTGCGTCAACTATCTCTACAAGCCTTGGCAATCCGGACGTTACGGTTACGGATGCGACCCCTGCCCTGTGAAAGGATCTCAGGATCATCTGCGTTCCAGGTTCGCCTATAGACTGCGCAGCTATAACCCCTACAGGCTCTCCATCAGTAACTTCCATGCTGCTTACCGCACCTTTTCTGTATTCTCTTGCCATAAAAATCACTTCTTACCGAGCTTTGCAAGGAGCACCTTCATAGGATCTATGCCGTCTCCGGCATATATAGTCTCTATTATATTGCCGTAAGTGTCCCTTACGCTTTTGTCCTTGTAAATGTAATAGTCCTGAAGCGCATTCATCAGCCTTCTCTGCAGATACCCGCTCCTTGCAGTAAGCAGGGCCTTGTATACTACCGATGTTCTAGATCCTATGGCATGCATATACAGATCTATTGGTGTGAGCCCTGAATAGAAGTTGCTCAGCACGAATCCTCTGGATATCGGATCCACGGACTTAGGCCTCATGTGTGGAAGAACCCTTCCGCTCATATACCCTCTTTTTATCCTTCCTCCGCTCATCGTAGACTGCTGGCCAAGCAGCATGGACATTTGCACGAAATTGAAGATGCTTCCCCTCGATCCTGCGCTTACCATCTTGAATGCGTGGTTCTGCGGATCAGTATGTTTCATTATTATCTCGCCGTTCAAGTCCGTGAGCTTAGTCAATTCTGCAAGGATCATCTTCTCTAGGGACTGCCTCCTTGTATACCCAAGCAGAGGCTCGAGCTTCCTCTTCCTGTACTGCTCAACGAGCTTGTTTATCGTATCCATAGTTGCCCTTACCGCATTCTCCTTCTCTTCTGCTATCTTCTTTGATATCCTGTATTCCTTTATTCCTACGGTAGAGCCGGAAAGGGTAACGTATGCGTCGGCAAGCCTTGCTGAGAGCCCTATGAACCTGGTGAGCTCCTCCATCCCGTATGTTACTGCCAGATAAGCAAGTATCTTGCTTTTTCCTTTGTATGTGTCCTTGGTTATTGTGCCCTCCACAAGCTCTCCGTCCTTTATCCTTACTATTCCATGCCTTGTCTTCTGCTCTATGTCCATCCCTTTCGGAAGGAGCATTGAGAAGATTGCCTTCCCTGAAAAAATGCCTGCCTTTTTCTGCTTTGGAAGCTCGAAGATGCCGACGGAACCTAGAAGGTACAGAGTCTCTTCCTTTGTTACCTCCGTGTCATCCATAGTAAGCAGGTGAAGCCCTGTTATGTCGTCCTCGTCTCCTGATATTATAGCTTCCCCGTCCCTTGGGGAGAATACTTGGTCGTTGACAGCCATCAGGTATCTTGCCTCAGCCTGCGCCTCAAGCGTCTGCGGGATGTGGAGGTTCATCTCGTCCCCGTCGAAGTCTGCATTGTAAGGATGCGTTACGCAGAAGTTCATCCTAAAGCTCTTTCCCGGCACTACTTTTACCCTATGTGCCATCATGCTCATCCTGTGCAGCGATGGCTGCCTGTTGAATATCACTATGTCATCGTCCATTAGCTGCCTTTCTATTATATCTCCCTGCGAAAGCGCGTCGAGAAGCTCCTTCCTGTTCGTCTCGGTCACTCTCTTTCTCTTTCCATCCTTTGCAATGACATTGAGCGCAGTAGGATACTCTTCGCTGGATAGTATCCTCTTTGCCTCTTCAATATTCCATTCTGTAACATAGAAAGGTACTGTCAGCTTGCTTGCAATCTCCTTCGGTACCCCAACCTGGTTTAAGTCAATATAAGGATCCACGGATATTACGGTTCTGGCGGAGAAGTTCACCCTCTTTCCGCTAAGGTTATAACGGAATCTGCCTTCCTTTCCTTTTAGCCTCTGTGCAAGCGTCTTCAATGCCCTTCCACTCCTGTGCCTTGCCGGAGGTATTCCAGAGGTCTCGTTGTTGAAGTATGTGTTTATATGGTATTGGAGAAGCTCCCAAAGGTCGTCTATTATTATAGGCGGCGCGCCTGCGTTTATATTCTGCTCCAGCCTCTGGTTTATCCTGATCACATCGACGAGCTTGTGCGTCAGGTCGTCTTCGCTTCTCTCCCCTGTCTCGAGGGTTACAGAAGGCCTGACATTAACAGGAGGAACGAGCAGGGATGACAATATCAGCCATTCCGGCCTGCTTGTCTTGGGGTCTATCTCAAGGTTCCTGAGGTCGGCATCGCTTATAGACGAGAGCATGTCTTTTATCTCGTCAGGCTTAAGCTTCCTGTCCCCAAGCGTGAAATATGTAGGAGCCTCAAACTTCAGCTTCTTCTGCACAAAGTCGCAATGCGGGCATTTCCTTACGTCCTTGAGCTTCTTAAGCGCAGTCGTCTTTTCCTTCGAGCTTTTTGCATTTACCAATTCCTTCGTCCTGCTCTCTTTTGCCTTGGCGCCCTTCATCTCTTTTTCCTTACCCTGTTCACCATTTGCCTCGATCTTAATCTCATTGCTTGGCAACGCCATGTTCTCTGTATTAATAGCTGCGTGCATTGGAGTTTCAACTGCGGCACTCTCTTTTATTGCAGTGACCATTTCTTCAAGCTCTTCATCGCTAAATAGGACTCTGCTGCAGTTCTGGCATACTGAATTCAGTATAAGATATATCACTTTTGAGAATTCAGAGTGTATGGCCGGCCTCACAAGGTCAAGGTAGCCGAAGTGCCCTGGGCAGACCTTTGCCTTTGCCCCGCACGTTTTGCATATGAGCCCGGGATCTATTACTCCCATCTTCTGGTCTACCAAACCTCCATCTATAGGATATCCGTCCTCGTTGTAAGTATCTGGAACCGTGATCTTGAGAACTCCAAGCCTCTTGATCTGCTCCGGGGAAAGCACCCCGAACTTGATTAATTTTATATTTTCGGCTTGCATTGCATCACGCTTTCATCTTTATGCTTGGGAAGATGTGCATTGACTTTATCTCATCAAGCAAGAGCTTGAATGCATAGCTCATCTCCACAGCGTCAAGGTTGTTTCCGCCGCACATAGGGCAGACTTTCACTTTCTTTATGTAATCGTAATATCCGAGGTTCCCGCAGTTCTTGCAGACGTACACGGTAGCTTTGTCGCTCTGGTCCAGCAGTCTCTCCTTAAGGAGAAGGCTTGCGCCATACCCCACTATCACGTCCCTTTCCATCTCTCCGAACTTCAGGCCTCCCTGCCTTGCCTTTCCTTCCGTAGGCTGGTGCGTTAGTATCTGCACAGGACCTCTGCTTCTTACCTGCATCTTATTGCTTACCATATGGTAAAGCCTGTTGTAATACGCTATTCCGTTGAATATCTTTGCCTTGAACTTCATCCCTGTTATCCCGTCGTAGAAGACTTCATCTCCGTTTCTGTCGAATCCGTGCTCTTCCAATACCCTTCCATATTCGTCTAGCCTTTCCTCGCCCTTCTTATCGAATGCAGTTCCGTCTATAACCTTTCCTGATATCGCGCCTGTCTTGCCCCCTATCTCTTCCAGAAGATGGCCGAAAGTAAGCCTTGTAGGTATGCTGTGCGGATTCAGAAGCAGGTCAGGCACTACCCCGGTCTCGCTGAAAGGCATGTCCTCCTGCGGCACTATAAGCGCTACAACCCCTTTCTGGCCGTGCCTGCTTGCAAACTTATCTCCGTTCTCAGGGACACGCAGGCTTCTTATCCTGATCTTGACCAGCTTTGTAGCCCCGGTCAGTTCCGTAATTATGACTTCATCCACAGTCCCGTTCTCTCCGGACTTCAGGTATGTAGATGCATCCCTTATCCTCTCTTCAAGCCCTCTTGCGCCAAGGTTTTCTTCAAGGAATCTTGGAGGCGATACCTTTCCTATTATGATATCCCCTTCGTACACTTTTGTCTCGGGCTCTATTATGCCGTCTTCGCTTAGATTTGCATATGCATGTTCCCCAAGATACCCTTCGGCTGTTGGCGGCGGGATCTTAAACTCGTCCTTCTGCCCTCCGGGATACCTCCTCTCCTCATCTCCATACGTTTTGTAGAACATGCTCCTGCCTAACCCTCTGTCTACTGCAGCCTTGTTCAGCACTATTGCATCTTTCATGTTGTATCCGTAATAGGTGCTAAGAGCCACTATGAAGTTTTGCCCGCTCGGGTGTGATGAGATGGCAGTATAGTTGTAAGAAGAAGTTGTCACAATGGGTTTCTGAGGGTAGAAGAGAACGTAAGCCCTTGAATCAAATCTTGTGTTGAAGTTTGTTGCATACATGCCTTCGCTCTGCTTTATGAAGTTGGCGAGCATTGCGTGCCTTGCAAGGCTGTTATGCTCAGGGAATGGGGATAGGTTTATAGTTATGCCGAATATTCCCGCAAGATCGACTTCCAGATGCGTCGTGTCTTCGTTTATGTCCTTTTCTTCGAATGCTACCAGCGCATTCTCTTCCTCCTCCGCATCAAGGTACTCTATGACCCCGTTCCTTATCAGCGTGTTAAAATCAATCTCTCCATTCTTTACCTTCTCCGCAATCTCAGGGGTGAGCTTGCTCTTCCCTTCCTCCACTATGATATAAGGCTTCCTCACCCTCCCAAAATCAGTGTTGACATGCACTGCATTTATCTTTTTAAAGTATGTTATGTTCAGCTCGTTAGGCAGCATTCCATTTCTCCTTGCAGCCCTGACTTCGGAAGCCAGCTTCTGGCCGTCGCTAACATATCCTACCCTTCTGTCATTCACATACACATAGCATTTTCCGCTTGTTGCTTTTGCCATAAAGATCATCACTTGTCCTCGCTTATATCTAAGATCTCTTTCATCCTTTTTTCTATGAATCTCTCGTCGGACCCTATTGTTATCTTCGACATCAATGCAATGTATTTTGTAAGCCCCACTTCCTGGCCTTCCGGAGACTCTGAAGGGCATATCTTGCCCCATTGTGTTCCATGAACGTCCCTTGCCCTAAAGTGGGGATGTTTCTTTGCAAGAGGGCTTTTTACCCTTCTCAGATGTGCGTACGTGCTTGCGAGATTGGTCCTATCAAGGACCTGGGACACTCCTGTCTGCCCTGCAACCCATGTGCCTGTGCCCATTGCATACAAGAGCTTCTCTGTAAGCGTGTCCGGACTTATTATTGTCTGTATGCTCATCCTCCTTCCTCTTGCGCTTGCTCTTTCTATCTGGTACTTGACATCCTTTACGAAGAACTTAAATGCGTTTGCAAAAAGGTCCTCCATGAGCTTTCCTGAAAATTTGACCCTCTTGTTTGAATAGTGATCCTTGTCGTCCTGCTTAACGTACTTGTTTGCAACTAGGGAAGCCCTCCTTGCCATCTCAATAAGATACTTTGCCTTCTCTTTCCTAAATTCGGGAGTTGAGCCCATGTGCGGCAGCAGGTATACATCCATCTGCGTCTCGCTCCTCTTCTGCTGATACTCGCTTGCCTGGCTTGGTGCGCTCAGCTTGCCTAATTCGAGCACCGCATCAGGTACTGACAGCTCCTTCGCTTTTGTGAAATCCATATTAAGAAGCATATCGTTCCTTATCACGTCTATGGATGAAAGCGCCTCGAGCATCTCTTCGTACTTCATGCCTAAAGCCCTGAGCATCAATATGAAATCGACATTTGTGGGAGAGGTAGGAAAGTTTACAGAGAAGATTCCATGCTGGTTCCTTGATACGGTGCATTTTGCCCTGAAGTTTATAGAAGTTGAAAATACCTTGCTCACTATCAATGCGCCTGATTTTTCCTTTGTGGTTATTATCTTGTTTGGGGCGAGATCTTCTAATCCTATGAGAACTCTCTCCGTGCCCTTTACTATGAAATATCCTCCAGGATCATTAGGATCCTCCATGTTGCTTATAAGCTGGCTCTTTGCCATGAGCGATAGGTTGCATAGCTTGCTGCCTACCATTATGGGCAGTTCCCCTATGAACACTTCTCCGTATGAAGAAGGCTTCTCTATGCCCCTTATAACAGGTATGAATTCCAGGAATACCGGAGCTGCATACGTCATGTTCCTTAGCCTTGCCTCATTTGGCAGTATTATCCTCCTAGAACTGTCAGCTTCTATTACTGAAGGCTTGTCTATGCGGACCTTGCCAAGCTTGAGTGCAAATCCCTCGACATTCGGCTCTATAACCTTCTGCTCATCTATTATATTCTGTATTCCTATGTCTATGAACCTATTGAAGCCCTCTATCTGATGCTGCACCAATGAATGTGACTTTAGATAACTTTCGAGTATACCATAACCCATTTTCAACACCAATAAATTACTCCGGCGACCTGATTACGAGCCTGTAATATTCATACTCGTTACCAGCATCTTCCCTGCTTATCTTTACAATTGCTCCGACTTTTGCGCCAAGCTTCTTTGCCTGCGGATCGCTTTCAAGGATTTTTGGAAGATTTTCTGCTTTTGCATTAAGAGATTTAAGGACTTTTTCTGCCTCTGCATTGCTGAGCAATTCGTGCAATGGGACAAACTCATGATCTTTTTTAGCCAAACATCCACCTAAAACTAGCACTGGCGAACACGGAGAACAATCTATTTTGAAGGAATACATTTAAATATTTATCTTATTTTGTTGTAACTTATAATATATGTACATAAAGTAAAAAAGACGCATAACTGTAGATATTGCGCAATTTAAAGAATATAGAGATAGGTTCAAATGGAGATGCATAAACACCCTATAGTGATTATAGACACAAATGCGATAGTGTTCGGAATAGAGAATTCAGTAGACATATTCGAAGTTGCAAAATACGCATTTCCAGGATGCACAACTGTGATATCGAAAGGTATACTGCATGAACTTCATTCGCTGGCAGACAAGAGAGGCAAGTTTTCCCCTTATGCAAAAGCGGCAATAAAGCTTGTAGAGAACAGCACGGCAGAAATCAACGCAGATGAAGGGAATGTGGACAAATGGATAGAACGATACATTGCTACGGATTCCGCAATTGCAATAACGAACGACATGAAGCTTAAGTCCCTGATTAAAAAAAAGAACAGAAATGCAAAGGTATTCAGTCTGGGCACAGATGGAAAAATCAGGTAATTGAATATGCCGGATAAGAAAGGCATATATTACTTTTCAGGCAATGATGACGCATAGGATATGAAGTGTATTAAGAAGCCAATGCGTTGATATGCTCCAAAACATTCAGCAATAAGCATGCAATGACTTTTAGATGCGTAATGCATATTATAAAAACTTAGCAGAAATCATGACTTACAATCTCCTGATGAATGCCGGATGCATTGGCAAAAAGCACAGGAAAACAAAATCGTGGATAGATGGAAGATGGTCGGGAAGGCGATGCCTTATTCACAAGAAACATGCTTTTGACTTATTTGCTAGCAGCGCTTATATTTACTGCAATAACCCTTGTAATGTTCTGGCCAATAACAGATAACATTACCAGCACTGTAGTAAAGGGGGGAGACCCTTTTCAGAGCATGTGGAACCTCTGGTGGTCCGGATACGCAACATTTACCCTTCATGCAAGCGTATACTCAACCAACATGGTCTTCTACCCGGTAGGGGCGAACCTTATAATCCAGGACCTTATGCCTATCGCAGGGATACTTACCGTGCCGCTCCAGCTTATAAGCATCCCGCTTGCATATAACGCACTTTTCATACTCGGATTTGTGCTATCTGGAATCTTTATGTTAATGCTTGCATATTATATAACAGGAAACAAGTATGCATCTTTCATAGCAGGGCTCGTGTTCGCGTTTGCACCTGTACATATATCCCATGCGTATTTCCACCTTAACTGGACTACAATAGAATTCATCCCTCTTTTCATTCTCTTCTTTATCATGGCAATGCGCGAGCATGGCAGGCGCATGTATGTCTATTCTGCCATTTCGTCCATCTCGTTTATACTTCTTACATTCGCTGGGGACGTGCAGCAAGGCATACTAGTACTTGTCTTCCTTTTCTTTATGGTGGTATATGCAGCATGGAAGAAAAGGCAGCTGATAAATATTAAGAACATTGGTAAGGCTGTAGCAATCTTCTCCCTATCCGCATTATTGGCCCTTCCTTTCCTGATTCCGATAGTATACGGGGTATTGTTCACAAATGCGCTCGCTACTGCTTCATCTGCGAGCACTTTGCAGAATATCATGGGATGGAGCAACGACCTTCTATCTTTTATGCTTCCTAGCTATTACAACGGCATATTCCATGCCGCTTCGGAAAGTTATTTCAACAGCATTTTTTCTCCTGACGTAAATGAGAGAGTATCGTATATAGGATATACAGTGCTGTTCCTTGTCGTATTTGCAATATTATATAAGGCAAAATCAAAACGCACGGATGAGATAATGCCGTGGCTTTTTGCAAGCCTTCTGCTCATGTGGCTTTCTGTAGGCCCTTTTCTCCAGATAGACTCTATAAAGACGATTCCAGGGATATATTACATATACATGTTTATTCCTCTATTCAACATAATAAGGGAGCCTGGACGATTCGACGTTATGGCAATGCTGTGCATCTCGATTGTTGCTGCCTTCGGATATGCGCATTTCGAAGAATATGTGAAAAACAGCAGGGTCGGAAACCGCATCAAACATGCAAGGCATGCGGGAATAATGCTCGCGGTAGGGATATCTATATTGATACTTATAGAATACAATGGCATGCCGCTAAACGCCCAGTTTCTTAACTCTGCATACATGAATGCAAGCATACCCAAAGGATTTTATGAACTTGGCAGCCTTCCTGGGAACTTTACTGTGCTCTTATTGCCAGACCTGCCTAATGCAACTTCCCCCGCATTATACCAGGGCATGTCCATGTATTACCAAACCGCTTTCAGGAAGCCGATAATAAGCGGATACCTGTCAAGGGAAAACCAGACGCAGCTATCCTCAGTGTCAGCTATCCCCCTTTCCGTGGAGGCGCAGAATCTAGAAGCTGGAAACG
>JAJYWY010000001.1 GCA_021791245.1 Microcaldota archaeon | reverse complement strand
GATTTGCTATCGGATACTTCTGCTCATTCGTAAATACGAATGCGATTCCTGACGCGCCTGAGGGGGTAGTCCCAGCAAGCAGCTCATTGCAATACGCGCCGAATGAGATTGTGCATGTCGAAGGTATGGAACTTTGCACCCCTGACATATAATAAAGGATCAGGCTTAGCACTATGGCAATTATCAGTATCGCAAAACCGTATGTAGTAAGGAAGTCTATTGCAGCCTGTGCCTTCATGAAACTCCATTATCAATCAAATGGAATCTATAAAAAGTCATTCTATTACGCCATAGCCTGCAAGTCTCCATCTTTGCTGCATGTTCCTGAGTATGGATGCCTTTGAGCCTTTCAATGCGCAGACGGGCTTCCTGAGCCTTACCTTTAGCCTGTTCTTCTTAGTCTCCTCTACAAAACCGACAACTGTTGCTGTTCCGATTCCGAGAAGTAGCGGTTCTTTTAGCACTATTGGCTGTTTCGCTACTCCTTCTCTGTCGAATATATGGTACTCCATATGCAGTTCGATCACAGAATCTGGAAGCTTTCCAATCTTGCCGACTACGTTTCCAGTAAGGCTGTCGGCTTTTGTAAAAGACGGATCAAGATCCGTTGCGAGCCCTATCAAGCCGCCTGCTATCGCCTCGTTTATTTTTCCTGTGTCTGTAGATATGCTCTCTATAATTGTCTTTGCAGAGACGTGCATATCCTTCTTTGCACTGTCCTTTCCTTTCTGTATGTTTATCCCTGGCCTTATCTCTATCTCGTCTCCTACCTTGAACTTTCCCTTGACAATGGAGCCGCCGATTATCCCGCCTATGAGCTTCTCTATCTTTGTCCCTGGCTTGTTTGCGTCGAAAGACCTTACTATGTACATGAACGGCTCCTCATTTACATTCCTGTCAGGTATTGGTATATTTGCTATCCTTTCAAGTATCGCGTCAATGTTTATGTTCTTGTTTGCCACTACTGGTATTATAGGCGCATTCTCGGCTACGCTTCCCTTGACGAAATCCTTTATCTGCTTGTAATGCACCTCCGCCTTCTCCTTTCCTACAACGTCTATCTTTGTCTGCGCTATTACTATGTGCTTCACGTTCAGCACATTCAGCAGCATCAAGTGCTCTTTTGTCTGCGGCATAGGGCACGGTTCTGTTGCTGCTATTACAAAAAGCACTGCATCTATTATGTTGGAACCGGCTATCGCGGTCGCCATGAGGGTCTCGTGCCCGGGTGCGTCGAGAAGAGATATCCTCCTTACGGGAACTGCTTTGCCCCCGCAGTTCTGGCACTTGTCCCCCGTCGTGTATGCAGAGGCGCCTTCGCATTTCTCGCATTTTTTTATAGTCGCATCTGCGTATCCAAGCTTTATAGTCATGCTCCTCTTTATGCTCTCGCTGTGCCTGTCAGTCCATACTCCTGTTATTGCCTTTGTCAGAGTAGTTTTGCCATGGTCTACATGTCCCAATGTTCCTACATTAAGTTGGCTTTGCCTGAATTCTTCCATTTTCACTCAATGATTAGCTATTCTTTCTTTTCCTTGGGCTTAAAGACCTGGTCGAGAGGAATGCTTCCATATTCTTCAATTGTGCTGTTTACCTGTCCTGTGTCTGGCCCGATCATGTTTCCGCGTATCAGCCTCCTACCTCTGAAGCCCTTCTTTGCGTGCCTTACTCCAGGCCCTGAGCGTATGAGCGGCCATGTTTTTGCAGTCCCTTCCACCTCTTTTCTCGATGGCGCCCCTGTTTTGTCGCTC
Organism: Microcaldota archaeon; assembly: GCA_021791245.1. GTDB lineage: Archaea > Micrarchaeota > Micrarchaeia > Micrarchaeales > CABMGC01 > JAJYWY01. Next base: position 3,453 of record JAJYWY010000001.1, on the reverse strand, counting down.
AATCCTGTTATCTTCAGCTTGAAGCCGTCCAGGCCAAGCGCTGCGCCGTCAAAAATATCTCCGATCTTCTTGCCCATCACAGAGTACTCCTTCTCTTTCTCCAGCTCCATCTGCGCTGTCTTTCCAGTTTTTTTGTCCGAAAATACTATCTTCGTAATATCACCTAAACATCTGATAATTATGTATGAAAAATTATAAAAGGGGATGCAAAGCGCCGCATTTTTGCATTTCCGGAATTTTCAGCGATGCATATTGCTTTTTCCAAGGCAATATTCAATGCCCGCGTAAACCATATGCATCTACAGATTTCCATATTCCCTCTATCTATACGTGCTTGAAGGCTCTTCCTTAAATCTTTTTATCATCTCCGTGAGTTCCTTAGGCACGGCCGGCCTCACTTCTTGCAGGGCTTTCTGGAAATCATCCATGGTAACGAAGTCTCTCTCGTTCCGTATTGCATACATCCCTGCTTCCCTGCAGAGGTTCTCTATCTCGGCGCCTGTATAATTCTCTGTCTGTTCGGAAATGGCGTTCAAATCTACGCTCTCGTCAAGAGGCATCTGCTTCGTATGCACTTTTAAAATAGCTGCCCTTGTCTCAAAGTCAGGCATGGGTATCTCTATTATCTTGTCGAACCTGCCTGGTCTAAGCAGCGCAGAGTCTATGGAATCCGGTCTGTTCGTGGCAGCAAGCACCACCACATTCTTCAGTTCCTGCAATCCGTCCATCTCGGTAAGCAGCGTATCAACAACCCTTTCGGTTACTCTGCTGTCAAGGTCGTCATTGTCCCTTGAAGATGCTATAGAGTCTATCTCGTCTATGAATATTATGCACGGAGAGGCTTGCCTGGCCTTGCTAAATACCTCTCTCAATGTCTTTTCGCTCTCTCCCACGAACTTGCTCAATACTTCCGGGCCTTTTATTGAGATAAAGTTAGCTTCCCTCTCGGTTGCCACAGCCTTTGCAAGAAGGGTCTTTCCGGTTCCAGGCGAGCCTACCAGAAGCACTCCTTTAATAGGCCTTATCCCCATCTTTTCGAATGCAAGCGGTTTCTTGAGCGGCATGTCCACGGCTTCCTTCAGTTCTTCCTTTACTTTCGAGAGCCCGCCTATATCGTTCCAGTGCACGTTAGGCCTCTCGATGAAAACTTCCCTGAGCGCACTGGGCCTTATGGTCTTTAGCGCCTCTGCGAAATCCTTGTTGGCCACAGTCAGATTAAGAAGGATATCATTAGGTATGGACTGCTTGTCGAGGAGCGTTGGTATAAGGTCCCTAAGCCTTGCAAGCGCAGCCTCTCTTATCAAAGCAGTAAGGTCCGCGCCTGTGTATCCATGCGTTACGTCTGCAAGATAATCGACATTTACATCTTTTGCAAGCGGCATTCCCCTGCTGTGTATCTGCAGTATCTCTTTTCTTGCATTCCTGTCTGGTATAGGTATCTCTATCTCCCTGTCGAATCTGCCGGGCCTCCTTAGCGCAGGGTCTATCGCTTCAGGCCTGTTCGTTGCAGCAAGCACTATCACCTGTCCCCTGTGTGCCATGCCGTCTAAAAGGGTGAGAAGCTGCGATACCATTCTCCTCTCCACCTCGTTTGTCGCGTCTTCGCGTTTAGGCGCTATGGCGTCTATCTCGTCCATGAAGATTATCGAAGGCGCTTTCTCGTTGGCTTCCTTGAATATCTGCCTAAGCTTTTCTTCACTCTCTCCCACGAATTTGCTAACCAACTCTGGCCCCGAGATTGTTATAAAGTTTGCATCGCTCTCATTTGCCACAGCCTTTGCAAGAAGGGTCTTTCCGGTTCCCGGCGCACCGTAAAGCAGAACTCCCCTTGGAGGATCTATTCCCAGCCTCTCGAAAAGTTCCGGATATCTTATTGGCAGCTCTACCATCTCCCTTATCTTTTCCACAACTCCCTTAAGCCCGCCTACATCCTCGTAATGCACATCCCCTACTTTCACTATGCTTTCTGATACTGGCTCTTTCTTTACGGTGAAGTTGGTGTCTTTTGTGACCCTTACAATTCCATGCGGCATTATCTGCACTACCAGGAAATTAAGTATGACTCCGAACATCGGTATCGGGACTACATCGCCCTTCATGAGAGGCTTGTTGCCTATTAGCTTGCTCTTCGCATAATCCGAAAAATCAGGCGATATCGGGGTCCTTTGCCCTATTGGCGGCGCAAGCACGATCTTCTCAGCATCCTTTACCTCTGCTTTTGCTATCGTTACCTTGTCCCCTATCCCCACCCCTACGTTCTTCCTTATGTATCCGTCTATCCGTATGAAGCCTAGCCCTTCGTCGCTCGGATGCGCCTGCCATACTATCGCGGCAGTGGACTTGAGCTTGCCTTTTATCTCTATAACATCTCCGGAAACGACGTCAAGAATTTTTCTGTTTTTAGAATCTATTCTCGCATATCCTTTCCCGGAATCCGTAACTAGCGCGTCTGCAACAGTAAGTTCAACGGTGCCTTGCATAAAAATCATTATTCAGAACGATATAATGCAGAAAGATATAAAAAGAATAATCAGAACAGGACAACCCTTGACATTGTGGAAATGATTGCCGCAAATACGAACATCACAACGAACGATTCTATGAGCGAAAAAATCGGCACTATCAGTATCAGAAGCACGAATATGGATGCAAGGGTTGCCAGGTATGCTGGCTTGCTCCATTTAAGCACCTTGCTTCCGTCAAGCGGATATATTGGCAGCATGTTGAAGAACGCGAGTATCAGGCTTATGAATAACGTTATGTTTATCATGTTCTGGAAATACGAAAGGTTGGCGCCGCCTGTAAATGACAAGAGCACCTGGGATAGGAAATGGGGATATTCAATCATGCCTACCGCAAGGAAAACGAAAAATACTGCAAAGTTAGTCAAAGGCCCTGCAAGAGAGACTATACCCTCTTCTTCTTGCGTGAATCTGTTTGAGTATATTATAGTAGCGCCTGGAAGGCCTATCAGGAAGCCCAGCATGCTTGGTATCAGGGTTATTATCAATCCTATACGCGACGCCTTGAACGCAGCTATGGCCCCATACCTCTGTGCAACGAATTTGTGCATCATCTCGTGGAGCACGAAAGTAAGAGTTATAGCAATAAGCGCTATTGGGAAGAAATATAGCAGTGCATCAGGAAACTGGATTGCTGTGCCTATCCCTCCAAGCAGCACTAGCGTGAATGCAACGCTAAGCACTATATCCGCAAGTGCCAGTTCTTTCAGCTCCGCCCCGGTCGGTATGTTATCCCTTAACATAATAGCATGCATTTATTTCAGAGAAGATATAAATATGTTGAGAGAGAAAAGCTGTTGTTTAGCCCCATAGTCTAGTGGTCAAGGACGGCGGGCTCTGAACCCGCTGACACCAGTTCGAATCTGGTTGGGGCTATTTGCATACTTCAAATATGAGCTCTTGATGTTCTCAGGCTTTGTGTCATGCTGCA
>JAJYWY010000016.1 GCA_021791245.1 Microcaldota archaeon | reverse complement strand
GCATTCAGATCCTTAAGCATGAATGAAAGCGCTGCTGATGTGAAGTGCATTGTGTCAGTTCCGTGCGTTATCACAATTCCTCTTGCACCTTCATTCAAGGATTTTACAGCAGCATTCGCTATCTCTGCCCATTCAAGGTGCGTCATGTCCTCGCTTGCAATCTGCATCAGGTTCTTTACATCTATGTTTGCTATTCCGGACAGCTCTGGCACTTCATAGAGAAGCTCCTCTGGCTTTGTCAGCATGTGCACCCCTCCAGTAACATAATCTATCTTGCTGCCTATTGTCCCTCCAGTATAGATAAGTGATACGGATTCAGGATTCCTGCCATGTTTTGCTACCATCTTTGGAAATGAAAACTCCCTATTCCCGGATTTTATTAAGCTTATTTTCAATGAACTGTCCGCTTTAATGCCTATGTTGTATCCATTGCCTAATTTTACTATGAATATGCTGCTGTCCCCGGATTCTGTCCTGGGCATAAGAGTCCCTTCGAAATCGCCTTTCTTTGAGCTTATTTTGATTGTGTCGCCAACCTTTATCTTCTGTCCTTTCAGCAATTTTTCTATCTTGTCGGAATACATGATTAATGATTAACCGCTTGTGATTTAAAATCCTTTCTTTGATGAGTTCCTGTTAAGTTCAATGTGCTTTATATCACAGCCCTTTTGTTTTCATCCGAATAATACAGCATTTTACTTTACAATGTACTCAATGTTCATTACACTAATATGACATTGGCCAAAACGCGGTAAGTATGCATCATTACAGTTTCCCGTCGATGAAAATTAATCGTAAAAATAAGGACAGAGAAATAAATAAAAATAAATAAAAACAAGGGAGCAATCTTGCGATTACTCTGCGGCTCTTTCAGCCATCGCGTATCTTGCCCTGACTTCGATTATCTTTACCTTTAGTGTTTCGCCCTGTTTTCCGTCTTTTACGAAAATCACGAAACCATCTTTCTTGGCAATTCCGTCTCCTTTTGAGGCAACAGCCTCTATCGTCACTTCTAAGATATCTCCGGGCTTTACTGGCTTTGGCAGGAAATAACTTGGCTTCATAAAGCCTCCTTCTCTCCTTCCTCCCCGTCTATCTCCTCCGCCTCTGCCACTATATCCTCCATGTCTATCTCCGTGGCCTTCTGATCTGTCATTTCCTGGATATTCTTCGTCGTCCATTTCATTTACCTTTTGTTTTGCTTTAGCTTTTCAGCTTCTGACGTAGGATAGTAGTTTCTTATATATATACCTTCGCATATGGCAGGTTTTGCGATAAAATTAGTTCTTGAAGTTATGAATACCACGGCTGAAGATGAATTATATGCTTACGGGCTCGAATGCGGGTTAATTTTGTCACAGTGCTTATACGGCAGCACCTTATGGCAGCATCAGCTGCGCTTCCCAGACAGAGCCTTGTAGAAGTGTTCAAGGCTTGGAAATACAAAATCGGGATTCACGGACTTTATTATAGGAAGAGTATCCAGCCCTCCCCCAACCCCACATGATGACACCCCCGCAAACTTTGCAGCCATAATGTCAGATGCCATATCTCCTATGTATATGGTCCTTGCTTTTTTTGCCTTAAGCTTGCTGATTATTAATATTATCCCAGCAGGATTCGGTTTGTAATACCCTGCTTCCTCTGCACTCAGTATCATGTCAAATCTTTTGGCGACACTCAAATATGAAGTCTCTCTTTTTATCCTGTATTTCTTGCCATCGCTGAAAAGAGCTATCTTCTTCCTTTTTTTCTCCAGGAAGGACAGCATATCCTTCGCCCCTTCCCTGAGCTTAGGTTTTTCAAATATAGAATAGATATCGTATATTCCTGAATACATCGATCCCTTTTCTTCTATCTTCTTTATTGCAGGATCTGACTCTTTCATTGCTGCTACTTTTGCATATTCCTCTTCCCTTTTCTTTAGGCTGGTCAGGGTATACCTGAGCTTGAAGAACTTTGTGAACCTTACGAGAGCAGTAGATGTGGAGAGCGTTCCGTCCCAGTCAAAGATGAAAGTATCGAAATCATCGAGAATCGCGGCACCATTCCACGACTGAAGTCGTGGACTTCCAAGGTGGCTATGATTTGCCGTCATGATGTCACCTTTATAGTCCATTCTTCACCGGCAGCAGCTTTTCTTGCGGAATGCCTTCCTTCGATTTCTCAGGAAGCGAATTGAGGATTTCCTTTAAAAGAAACATCTGCCTGGTTAGCGTTCCCTTCTGTTCCTTTGAAGGATATGCGCGATGCTTATATATGGTTTTAAAGGCAGCCATGTTATCGCATCATTCAAATTTGTATGTCTTTGGGTTGGTTTATATCCCACCTATAAATGGCAGGGGTTTTATTCCCGCATAGATAAGGCTTATTATACTTTAAGCATTAATAAAAGGCTTGTGATGAGAGAGGTAATCGCTGAGCTTTCGCTGTGAAGAAAGATAGGCGGTCTGATAGGTGCTTTTGTGTATCCTAACGCCAATGATACCCCAATGAGTTATTCCAATACCATGCTAAGGCTCAAGAAGTCCAGCATAAGGGTTACGGACATAGCCAGCCAGTACTGGTGCGAGAAGCAGATGGAGCTCAGCAGCATCCACGGCTGGCCGTTTACCAAGGCGATGAAGGCAGGCAAGGAGATACATGCGCAGCTGCAGGAAAAAGCTTTCGACCATGTTGCAGCTAAGCCGTTAACTTTCGCAGACTCTTTTTACAAGATTGCGCTAGAGGATATTCTCTGCATAAAACGCCTAAATGAAACTGGAATGTGCAGGGAATTCAGGATTTATGGCTCGATAAACGGCTATAAAATAGCAGGGAGCATAGACCAGATGGAGCTTGATGGAGGGAAAATAAGGATAATAGAGCACAAGACAGTGCAGAAAAGGAATTCATTAGATGAAGTGTCAACAAGGCCACACAGAGTCCAGGCATTGGTATACAAGAAGCTTCTTGATGATATAATAAATAGGGAATATACTTTTGCAAATTTCTCAGCATCGTATGGCGTAGACAGGCTCTTCATGTCGGAAGAATTCATGAAAGAATTAGAGAAATCAGGAGGGCAGAGGAAGGAAATGACGAATACATATGCATGGAAAAAGATGTTTGAAGAAGCGGCTGCGCTAAAAGGGACAAGCGAGGACATTACGGTCAGGTATCTTGACAAGGCAACTGGGGAAGTCATAGAAAACCTTGAAGTCAGATATAGCAAGGAAGAGACAGACAGATATATAACAAATGCCATGAAGTATTGGAACGGCCAAAGGGAAGCAATGCCAGTAACAGAATCAGAGAACTGGAAATGCAACTCGTGCAGGTTTTTCGGAAAAGAATGTAAAGTATGGTGGAAGGATGGAACTTGAAATGTCTATTAGCAAGGATTCGCTTAGGAAGGAATTCTCAAAGGAATACGAGAAATACTATCAGGTAGACAAATTCGTAGAGGAAGGTTTCTCGAGGCACACGTGCAAAATATGCAGGAAGAACTTCTGGAGCATAGACGACAGAGATGTATGCGATGATCCGGAGCATACAGAATATGGATTTATAAAGGAGAAGCCGAAGGCGATAAAATATGCGGATATGTGGAGGAGATTTTCAGACTTTTTCAAAAAGAACAACCACAAGGAGATAAAGAGGTATCCTGTTGTGAGCAGGTGGCGCCAGGACCTTTACTTCACAATAGCCAGCATACAGGATTTTCAGAGAATAGAGAATGGCATGATGTCTTTTGAATATGGCGAGAATCCGCTTATAGTTCCTCAGATATGCCTTAGATTCGGAGACATACAGAATGTCGGGGTTACTGGAAGACATTTCAGCAGCTTCATGATGGCAGGACAACATGCCTTCAACTGGCCAAAGGAAGGATACTGGAAAGACAGGACTATAGAGCTCAATTACGATTTCCTCACTAATGTATTGGGTGTAAAAAAGGAGGACATTGTATACAGCGAAGATGTATGGGCAATGGGCGACTTCTCGGAATTCGGGCCATGTCTGGAGAGCTTCTCAAACGGACTCGAGCTTGTGAACAGCGTATTTACCCAGTTTGAATACTTTAATGGAAAGATTATAGAGATGAAGAACCAGGTTGTAGACGTGGGGTGGGGATTCGAAAGGCTGCTCTGGTTCTACTGCGGAACGGACAATGCCTATGAAGCTGTCTTTAATTCGGGGCTTGCCAAATTTAGGAAGGAGGCAGGCATAAGCATTGATGAAAGCTTATTTAAGAAATTTTCAAGGCTGTCGAGCAAGCTTGACGTTGCAGAAACCATAGATATGAAGAAGGCGGAATCTGAGATAATAAAGAAGCTTGGTACGACTAAAGATTATTATTATAAGAGCATGAAGCCGTTGCAGGCGCTTTATTCTGTATTCGACCACTCGCGCACGCTCCTCTTCGCCATAACTGACGGATCTCTGCCATCAAATATAGGTGGAGGCTACAATCTAAGAGTCATATTAAGGAGAGCGCTTGCATTCATGGAAGAGTATAATTTCGCCTTTGATATGATGGATGTAATAGAACACGAGGCAACGGAGCTTAAGGACATATACCCTGAATTAAATGAAAAACTTGCCACGATAAACGAGGTTATAGATACAGAAAGGAGAAGATTCAAGAGCACTAAGGAAAATGCGGAGAGGATAGTTTCTGCAACTATAGCAAAAAAGAGCGAGCTTGATGAGAAAGAAGTTGTGATGTTATACGAGAGCCATGGAATAACCCCGGAGATGCTGATTGATATAGCCGCAAAAAAAGGAAATATTATAGAGATACCTGAAAAAGCATATGAAGGAATAGTAAAGGGGGATTTTGCCTCTAAAAAGAAGGAGAAGAAAGAGCTTGATATCAGCAAAGGGATTCTTGAACAGATGCCAAAAACAAAGCAGATGTACTATGAAATGGACACAAAGGATAATGCAGAGGTCTTATATGCCGACAAGAAAAACATAATACTTGACAAGACTCCATTCTATCCAGAGGGCGGAGGGCAGGCAGCTGATACGGGCAAGATAGACGATACTGAGATAATAGACGTGCAAAAAGTAGGAAATGTAATAGTTCATGTGGCTAAGGAGAATAGGAAGATAAAGAAAGGAGAACTGGTTGAATGCATCGTTGACACTGAAAGGAGGGACAGGCTTATAGCACACCATACAGCAACGCACCTCATAAGCTATGCATCAAGAGAAGTGCTGGGCAATCACGCCTGGCAGGAAGGTGCAAGGAAGGAGCCTGATAAGGCACATATAGATATAGCACATTATGAAAAGTTAAGCGATGAAGAGATCAAAAAAATAGAGGACATTGCTAACAGTGCGTTGTTTAAGGGAATCCACGTGAGCGTAGAGGAACTGGACAGGGGAGAGGCCGAATCCAAATATGGTTTCACTATATACCAAGGGCATGGCGTGCCTGCAAAAAGGATGAGAATAGTGGTAATAAAGGACAACAAAGGCAACACTATAGATGCAGAGGCATGCGGAGGCCTGCATGCAGTAAACATGGAAAGCGGCATAGGCATGATAAAGATAATAGGGACAGCAAGGATCCATGACGGAGTTGATAGAATAGAGTTCGTAGCAGGCAAGGCAGCGCTTGATTACTTCAGAAAGGATCACGATGAGCTCTCTGCGGTGGCACAAGCTGTAAACTCGGAAAGGTTTGCTTCGGAAGATAAGGTTAAAAAGCTCATAGATGGAAACAAAGAGATTATGAAGGAATATGATATGATTGCAGATAGTTATGCCGAACAGTTTGTAAATGGCCTAAAGCCTACAGGCAGCATGATGAATGTACGCGCAGTTGGAACGCGGGATTTAATTAGGAGGATAGCTTCAAGGTTCACCGAGCTGAATAGGGATAAGGTAATAATCATTATTAATGAGGGCAACGACGTAGTGTGCATGGCAGGCGATGATGCAAAGGAAGATGCGATAGATGCCGTAAGGAAGGAATTCGGCAGCAGATTTAGGGGAGGCGGCTCTAAGAAAGCAGCTGAAGGAAAGCTATCATAGGTAATAAAGTGCTTAGCGTATATTCTCTGATAATCTATCCGTTAATTTACATATTCCCTGCATATGTAGCCAATGGTGCTCCGGTTATATTCGGAGGTGGAACTCCATTGGATTTCAAGCGGAAGCTTGATGGCAAGAGGATATTTGGGGATCATAAGACCATACGCGGGCTTATTGCAGGCATTCTATCCGGAATAATAATAGCAGGTGTCGAGTCAGCATATTTGCCATACATGCTCTTGATAGGCGTAATGCTCAGCATAGGCACACACGCTGGCGACCTATTAGGAAGTTTCATAAAGAGAAGGTTTAACATAAAGTCTGGGAAAAGCATACCATTCCTGGATCAGTATATGTTCTTTGTGTTTGCATTGCTGTTTGCATATCCATTTGGCAATCTGCCTAATATATATGGATTGTTTTTCCTGATAATACTTACTGGTATATTGCACAGACTCACAAACATAGGTGCATATTCATTGAAGCTAAAGAAGGTGGCTTGGTAGATGTACGGACAATTGCCGTATTAAAGGGATGGTATTTATATGGAGTCAGCCCACTTAATATGACTTTATGGAAAAAGAAGCACATAAGGAGAATATATTCAAGATGCTCATGAGGCGTGCACGCGAGGATTGGCAGATAACAAAAGAGAACAAATTATATGTGCCATATGCGTCTTCTACTCTATTCGGCATTGCAGGATATGCGTTCGGGAGGCTGAGGCTCTCCCCTATTAATTATTTGTATTATAATGCCGCAAATCCGCACGAGCTTGGAACCGGAGCCGCATTCTGGTCTTCGGTATTTGCAGTTGCAGAGGTTTACTCTTACTTCATGTCAGGCGCTTTAGAAATAGGGTCAATTTATATGTACATAAATGGCAGAAGGAGGTTTAATGCCAATAAGGAACAAGAGAAGATAGCCCATAAAAAGAAAGAAAATTTGTAGACATTTCTGATGCAATCTTTATATGTAATAAAAAACAATACCTCTTGAATTTGCAGGATAATGTAGAAAACGGCAGATTTAAAGAGACCTGAGAAAAGAATCGCCTTGCTTTTGGCATGCAAACTTATAGCAAGTAATTGATGCATGTGGACAGGTAAAATGTTGAGGAATTGATATGAGTATGACGCTAGCTGAAGAAGCAAATACGCAATTGGAATCGCTATTAATGGAATATATGGTAGAAAAAAGAGATAGTGGCATAATAAAACCTGGCGATACATTCGTAAACTTTCATCCATACTGGGTCATGCCGGCATATGGAATTGAAATAACGGAAGCGGACAAACAGTTTGTGAAAACGATGGGAGACTCTATTTTGAGGTATTCGTTAGGTGCATCTGAAAGACAGAATATTATAAAATTTGCAGATTTTGTATATTATAAAATAAAAAGCTCAGATGACCAGAAGGATATAGAGGAAAATAAGAGGTATTCCCTTTTGGAAATAATGCTTAAGAGGAAATTATGCTGTTTTGAGGGAGCTTTATTGATGAAACTTTTCCTTGATAGTACTGAATCGATAAAGAATTACTACAAAGGCTCTAATATAATAAATGGGCTAAGCGACGGATACGGCCATTCATGGATTGAATTATATACTGCAGAAGGTGCATTTATTGTTGATCCAACTAATGGAGGGTTACCACATATGTGTGGAGATGCGGATAGCTTAAGTCTGAATGCTATGAAGCCGAATTTTATATCAGAGATAAGACCAAATGACTCAAAATATGAGAAAATTAAATTGTACGGAGTCATATTCAGAAAGAATAATGCTATGAACAATGCAAAAAAGATCGTTCCTGTGGGATTAAGGGAAGAGCTAGACGAAGAGATAAGAACACTAGCATCACAAAAGAAAATAATGCTTCCAGAACTTGCAAATAAGTTAAAGGAACATATTCTAGCATAATAACTAATCACACGCAAGCTGTGTTGATTTCCAGCTAAATGAACAGCAGCATGAAACGCCGTCCTAAAAAATTTGGACACTTATATTTAGAAAGTTAGGGTTGGTATACAGCTCCTCGGCCATTAGAAAATCTGTGACAATTGGGATTATGTTCTAACCAAGATTTTGCATAACCTGCTTGTGGTTCAAGATTTTTTATAACCCACCAGGAAGGGCCGTTGGATTTAGCGAAACATCATATTATGCTAGAATATCCTCTCAAAACTTTCCATATTCATAGCGCTTGCGTATTCATTGCGCTTCTGGCCGAACTTTGCCTTGACTCCAGTGATCATCGACATGACGCGTATCTGGTCTCTAAACTCAGGAATCATTCTTGCCCCAAAGATAACGTTTGCGTTCCCAGCCATTCCCTCTGTTATTCCTTCACCTATTTTTGTAGCTTCGCTTATTGTAAGGTTCTCTCCGCCAATAACATGAACTAACGCCCCCTTAGCGCCTTCTGTATCCGCGGTCAGCAACGGATGCTCCTTAGTGGACTTTATCACTTTCTCTATTCTGTCTACGCCATTCCCATATCCTATATTAATTAATGCAGTCCCGGATCTCTCTACTATTGACCTGAGGTCAGCATAATCTATGTTGATCATGCTTGGAAGAGTTATCGCATCTGCTATGCTCTTCACGGCATTTCCAGTAACGTTGTCTACGGTCTCAAGAGCTTTGTCCATTGGAAGATTTGGAACATAAGATAGAAGTTTGTCATTCTCTATCACAAGTATTGTGTCTGCATGCTTTGACAGCTCTTCTATTCCCCATTCAGCTTTCAGCTTTCTGCTTCTCTCTAAGGCAAAAGGATATGTTACTGCGGATATCACTGTTGCGCCCTGTTCCTTGGCAATTTGCGCAACTACTGGAGCTGCACCGGTTCCCGTTCCTCCTCCCATTCCTGCAGCAACAAAAATAAGATCATATCCTGATATCGCATCAGCTATCTCATTTCTGCTTGCATCTGCGCACTTAGCCCCTACTTCGGGGAAACCTCCTGCGCCTAATCCATTCGTTAATGCCTTTCCTATAAGTATCTTCTTGCCTGCCCTTATCATGTTTAAATGGGCAAGGTCGGTATTCAAGGCAAGAGTGTCTGCACTCTTCATACCATAGCTGGAAAGCCTGTTTATAAGGTTGCTTCCCTGGCCGCCAACTCCAACAACTAGCGTCTTTGGAGTAAAAGAGTCGTAATCTAGATCTTTTGTTTCCATGGGGTTCACTTTTGAGCACGTTATGATGGAGCATATCCAAATTAACTATTTAAATGTTATGTAGAAGAAAAAAGAAAAAAATAAAAATAAAAAAAAGAAGGACAGAGAGTTTATATCATCTCTATGTCCGAATACTGCGATGACACCCTTTCTGACTCGTGGCCTAGTATGCTTGCGCCTTTGACTCCTGTCACTATTGCCACTATCTCTATTTGGCCTTCATATCCTGGGATTATCCTTGCACCCCACTTTACGTTTGCCTTAGGGTCCATCTTTTCGGTTATTATCTCTCCTGCCTTAATCGCATCCCCAAGCGTGAGATCAGACGCTCCTGAAATGTGTATGAGGGCGCCTTTCGCATTCTCGAAGTCTACGTCGAGCAGTTTGTTCTTCAGGACTGCTTCAGCTGCAGAGCCAACTTTGTCGTTGCCCTTGCCAGTGCCTACTGATATGAATCCAACGTCTCCAGAGACCATTATAGACCTTACATCTGCGAAGTCTATGTTGATCAAGCTTGGCTGTGTTATGGTCCATACGAGTCCGCCTATTGCCTTTGCAAGTATGTCGTCTGCAACTGCAAACGCCTCGTTCATTGGAAGGTTAGGCACAAGCTTTACCAGCCTGTTGTTGTCCAGTATTATTACGCTGTCGCAGGATTTCCTGAGCTTCTGTATTCCTTCCTCTGCCTTTACCTTTCTCACTCTTTCGAGATCGAATGGATATGTTACCATGGCTACTACTATAGCCCCCTGCTCTTTTGCTATCTGGGATATGACTGATATCGCGCCGGTTCCCGTTCCTCCTCCCATTCCTGCACACAAGAATACAAGCTGTGCACCGGATAATATCTCTTCGATTGCCTGCCTGTCTATCTCGGCTGCCTTAGCACCCACCTCAGGGTTTCCTCCTGCTCCAAGCCCTCTGGTTATGCTTCTTCCTATAAGCACTTTCTTGATTCCGTCATCTATTATCTTGAAGTGCTGGGCATCTGTGTTTACTGCAACAAGATCCGTGCCTTTTACGCCTACTTTTTTAAGCCTGCCCACGGTGTTGTTTCCACCACCGCCGACTCCTATCGTAACGATTTTTATCTCTGACGAAGAATTTCCCTCGTCCCCACTGCTTTTACCTCCGAACAATTCGCTCGTAAAGTCCATTTGATCGCCTTTTCAGTAGTTTTAATAATAGGATAGTATTAAAAAGGTTATTATAAAAACTTAATAGCGGAAAACAATCTTTTACGTTAAGAAAATTGATTATATTTAAGAAAAATATATTTACCCGTATAGATTTTTAGATACTTAAATAAACATTATACATGAAGGAAAACATGGAAAACTGCAAACCGGCATTTGTGCATCTTGCCGTTATGCCTCATGGGCGCGCATTTCTCTGTCGCAGTAGCTCATGAACTACATTCTGCCTCGGAGAAGCTCGCTTGGCCATTCCAGAGGCAAGATTCCTCAGGCTGTTGCAACTTTCCTCACGCCCGCATTGAAGAAAAGTCCGTTATACACAATACTTTTAAAATTTATCCCGAAATTCTAATGTATATAGTGTTTATAATGGTTGAAAAGCAAAATGGAGATATACCTCCAGAAGATAAAATGGCTGGCAGCGAAGCGGACATATACGAATTGGAGCATGACCATGCAGGAGATTATGAAACCCAATTCAAGATAGCGGAGAAAAATTTTAACGTAAAGAATTTTACAAAGTCGCTTGAGCCTTTTGAGAAAGCATTTAACAGCCTAAATGACGGATTAATAGAGGCAAAGGCGGAGTACATAATAAAAGAGGCATATTACATGAAAAGGATAAGGGAGATGCTCCCTAGCTTCGTTAAAACCCTTAAGGCAATGAAGAAAAGGGCGAAGAGAATGAATGATAATGCCGAGGAAGCCAGAATAACTGAGGAATATGCGGACATCTTGGTAAGCTCGCTGAATTTTATGAATTATGATAACAATACGAAACGCAGTATTATCAAAGAGGCTGAGAGGTCCTATAACAATATACTGGCCATATATGACAGTATGGGGGCGCAAGGGAAGGACAATAGCGCAGAAACAGCCGAGCGTATCAGAGAAAAGAAGGAGATTGTAGCTTCAAAGCTGCTCACGACAAATAAATTGCTAAAGTTTGTCTGACATCTTCCCTTTCTTCTGCATCTTGTACATTGATATTACTTCTTTCGATGTAGTTGCGTCCTCTGCGGATTTGTCATCTCTTATTCCGTCGCTGACGAGCCTGGGAAAGCGCAGAGCATAGCCTGTGCCTTCGCCCTCTGCTCCGCAGGTATGCATTGGGGACCTTGTTATCTCGTCAGCTTTTACAGTTACCACATACTTTGGTTCTACCCAGAAGTCCGGCTCCACAACTGAAACGACCCTGGCGTTCTTCTTGCCCTTTATTCTGTTGAGCAGATCCTCAAACACCTTCATCTGCTTCTCGCTGAATCCTGTGCCTATCCTTGTTACAGTCTCGAAAACATCTTTGCTGTCGTTGTAAGTGGCGCAGAGAAGCCCGCCAAACTTGAAGTTTGTTCGCTGGCCTTTTCCAAGATAATACCCTACTATCACAAGGTCAAGGGTGTCTGAGAGTTCGCCCTTGTAGCTTCTCTTGAGCTTTATCCAGCTGAATTTTCTGGCGCCTGCAACATAGCTAGAGTTAAGATCCTTCGCCACCACGCCCTCCAGCCCTCTTGATATAGCATCGTTGAAATACATGTCGAGCTTCTTCGCAGAATCTACTACAGCCATGTCTGATATTGATATCGTGCCGTTCTTACCTATTATATTTTCCAGCATTTTCCTCCGCTCGATATACGGCTTGTTGAGCAGATCCTTGCCGTCGAGGTACATTATGTCGAAAGAGAAGATTGTAAGCGGCAATTCCCTGCTCTTCTCTTCTATTCCATGCTTCCTCTTTCTCTGTATCGTTTCCTGGAATGGCAGAAACTCGTCGGACACTTGATTGTATACTATTGCTTCCCCCTCAAAGATCGCCTCTTCGGCATCCACTTCCTTTAGCGCGGCTTCACATAGTTCAGGGAACATTTTGGTTGTATTCTCAAGCCTTCTAGAGAATATCTCGACCCTCTTATGCTTTCTGTCCATGTGCACCTGCGCCCGGAACCCGTCGTATTTGCTCTCGACCGCGCAGATTCCGTGCATCTTCTCCAGTATCTCCTCCGAAGTGGCCACTCGCTCCGCAAGCGCAGGCCTTATAGGGCTGAACAATGATACCTTGAAATTCTCTATGCCTTTCTTCCCTTCGCTTAGAAGCACATAACCGACACTGCCAAGGTCGCTGCATATATTGTATGCGTTCTCAAGCTCAGACTTGTACTCCCTTGTCCCGGTATACGCTTTGGAAAGCGCTTCTAGTATCGTGGCATCGCCTGCCCCTAGCCTGAGCGCCCCTATGGCAAACCTTGCTATGTACCTGGCTTCGAGCTGCGTAGATGCTGCAAAGAGCTGGGAGAGCATGCGCACCTTAGCATCCTGGCTTCCTGCACCTGATGTATTTGCTATCTTCTGCATCTGCATGAATACTTCCTTTAACGTGAATTTTGCATGGCTCATCCTCTTCATTCTACTCCTGCATGAGAAATACTCTGCTGTATTCCCAAGATCGCCCGTCTTCTTGAAGTTTGATTCGACTTCTTTCTTTGAGTAGCCATAAGACACCTCGATTGCCTGCGCCACCATCTTCTCGGCCATGCCAATCTCGATTCCGTAAAATGGAGGGGCAAGGATTCCCTGTGTCATGTATATAGTCTCCTTTATGTCATCCTTCGTTGATTTCTTAAACATCTCTGTCAGTATGTCTATCATTTCCAGCCTTGAAGACACTCCTTCCAGCTTCTCATAAAACGATGCAGCTTCTTCGAATAGCATTTACCCATAATAACGTTGCCATCAAATATTAAATACTTTAATATTGCGATGTATTGCCTAAAAAAGCAGTTGGGAATATTTTCTGGAAAGCGAATAATATGAAAGAGACCGGGGTATGTTTATGGGGGCAAAGGACAAAACCGCTATAACGTTGGCAATAATCGCAATTATATTCATCGTCTCTTTTGCATTGCGTTTAGCTCTTGCATATGTAACCATAAACAAAGGCATAAACAGCAACATGCTTGACTTGATCTCACAGTTTAAAGGACTGAGTCCTTCCACCCAATTGCAGATATATCGCAACCTTGAGGCATATAACGACTTCAAGGTGCTTTATATTCCATGGCTTGGGCTTCTTAGCAAAGGTGTAGCCCCGTATGTCGGCAATAATTATATGGTTTCTGGGGGCACAAGCCTGCATTATCCTCCCCTATTTCTGTATTCCCTGCTGCCATTCTATGCAATAGGCGGGCAGCTTCCAGCAGCGATGCTTATCATATTTGCGGATTCGCTGTCTGCAGTGTTTGTATATTTAATAGCTACTGTTCTCTCAAAGGACATGAAGACGTCTCTTCTTGCAGGCTTTGCCTACGCATTACTTCCCTTTGCACTTGTCTATGAAGGCATATCTCTCTTGAACATAGAGCCAATGCTTGTGCTAGTGCTCGCATCACTGTATCTAATGCATAAGAAGAAGCTCCTTTCTTCCGCAATAGTGATGGCATTTGCAGTAGGCATGAGGCAGGAAGCATTGTTCATAGTCCCTATATACGCATTAACATTGTTTGACGGCAGCGATAGGAACAAATCAGGTTTGAAGCTCTCTGCATTCGCGTTTTTTGCTGTGCTTTTAGCAATGTCTGCTCCGTTCCTGCTTTCTAATGCACAATCATATATAAGCGCGCTTATATACGCTAACAACAATTCCCCGCCATCAATAGGGCAATATTATATATCAAGTTCAGTGCACATATCGCCGCTTTTTATACTTGTGCCGCTCGCCCTGGCATCACTGCTTCTGCTTATATCCCTAAGGAAAAAATTTGGCGACGCCAGATATGAATACTTTGGAGCCATATTGATTATAATATTAGTAATTGCCTTCGGACTTTGGAACATGGTGTCCAAGTATTATTTCCTGCCGGTATATGCAATGCTGCTTGCATCTAGTAAAAAGTGGCAGATGATAGCTACTTCATTTTCAGTCTCTACTGCAAGCTTGTTCCTCCAGTCCGGATGGATCCAGGAACTGCTTCCCATGCTCGTGCTGCTTGCACTCGCATTAATGTATATGAAAAAAGAATGATGCAATGATAGAATACAAAGGATTGATGATAAATACGTCGGAAAGGGTGTATGCGCCTTCTGATGATTCCTTCCTAGCGGCAAAGGCTATAGAAAGGATAATTGCACGTTTTTCCTGCACAAAGGTGCTCGACATGGGTACAGGCACGGGATTTCTTGGCATTGCTGCCGCTTCGTGCATGAAAATAGGCGAAGTGCATTTTGCAGACATAAACGGCGATGCTGTGGCTCTTGCAAGGGATAATTTCAGCTTGAACAGGGACAATTTTAAGAAAATAAGAGGAAAATTTATAAATACGGATTTGTTCAGCAGGATCGGGGGAAAGTTTGACTTCATAATGTTCAACGCTCCGTACTTAAGGAGCGAAGATGACGATGCGGCAAACTGCATCTCGCTTGCATGGAATGGAGGCATGACAGGAATAGAGTTGTCTGTGAGATTTCTAGAAAAGGCAAAGTATCACGTAAGGAAGAGAGGGCATGTGCTCCTTGTCGCAAGCTCGCTCAGCGACATATCAGGCCTGAAGAAAGCAATAAGGAGCCTTGGATATACTATAAATGGGAGAAGCAAGGTTCATATTTTTTTTGAGGATATAGTGTGCTTTGTGCTTTCCCAGGCATGAGTTCTTGGATTTATATATTTTATAGTGCCAATAGTACCATGGAGGGGGAAGTAGTTTACTTATTCATATACAGCGTTGGAACTAACCTGAACAGGGAACAGATAAAGGGGCTCTTAAAGAACCCAGAGGACTTTTCAAAATATGAATACACAAAGCCTACTCCCGAAGAGATGGCCACTTTCAGCACACCGTATATATTCAATCTAAAGGATGAGACTCTTAAGTTGAAAGATTCAAGTTTCAAGTTCAAGGTCCAGGCTTCTATTTATGAGACAGGCACATTTTCTATAAGAATAAGGCATCCTTTCACGGATGCAGATACGGGACTGCTTGCAAAGCTTGCATTCGACAAAGAGGTAAATGACCTTGTAAAGGGAATTGCCCTGAAGGCGCGATCAATAGTCGAGAGAAACCTTTCTAAAGTAAAAAACATAAAGCCCGCGGAAAGGTCAGAGACGTACATGTTATATTATATAAAAGGCGAGAAGAGGGATATACTTAAAAAGAACGAGAAGGTGATAATCGGCCTTCTCATAGACGAACCTGATCCAAATGAGCTCGACCCATCATATATAGATGAAGTTGCAAAGAAGCAGATATCGTACAATTCTTCTGATGTATTCTATGTTGGCTGGGAAGCCGCAGTAATGATAGACAACGTATCCTCATATGAGCATGAACTGATAATAACTGAAATAGCCAATGTGCAACTTCTGCAGCTCATGATTTTCCATGAAGAAGTTAGCAAGAAGATAAAGGAGAGCGATAAGCTGATATCTGAAATCTCTGCAGGGAGAAAGGGAAGAAGCGAGCTCAAGAAGCTCAATTATACCCTCAGCGAATTCTACGACAGCACGAGAGACATGACAACTTCGGTAAATGATACGATATCAGGATTTGGAGAATGGTACCTGCTTAGGCTCTACTCCCTCTTCGACGATGTACTTAAGATAAGCCCCATAAGGAAATCTATAGAGAGCGACCTTGGCATAATAGACAAAAGGAGGGACTTTGTATCAGACGAGATAAGGAGCAGCCAGTCGGACCTTCTGGAATGGATAATAGTAGTTCTTATAATAATTGAGGTAGTGCTTGAAATAGGATATCTGTTGAAATAGCCATAAATTTATAAATGCATATCCGGAAAACTCCCATTTTTAACAAAGTGGGCGGGATTGAAGCGAATGCAGAAACAAAAAGTGCATGCCTCTTAGTGGTGAAATAAACATGGCTGCCTTGGAAACCACATATAAGCATCGTGCATATCCTTCAAAGGAACAGAAGGAAACGCTAACCAGGCAGATGTTTCTTTTAAAGGAAATCCTCAATTCGCTTCCTGAGAAATCGAAGGAAGGCATTCCGCAAGAAAAGCTGCTGCCGGTGAAGAATGGATTATAAAGGAAGTATCATGACTGCAGATTACAGCTATCTTGAAGGCACGGCTTCAGCTGAGGAAGGATGGCACATCTGAATATCCCGCAGTGCGCAACTCTTTTTATAATATTAGGTTTATTATTTTGTTGGATTAATATTATTTGAGTGTTTTTATGACAGATGAGATAACATTCGCCACAGTAAAGGATCTTAAACCTGGCAGATTCGTGCTTGTAGACGGAATTCCATGCAGGGTAGTTGACATAGAGCTTTCTGCGCCTGGAAAGCACGGCTCTGCAAAAGCAAGGATAACAGCCATAGGCATATTTGACAAGAGCAAGAAGACGCTGCTCAAGCCTTCCAATGCCGAAGTGGAGGTTCCTATAATAAACAAAAGAAAGGCACAGGTAGTTTCAATATCTGGTGCTACGGCCCAGCTTATGGACCTGGAAACATATGAGACTTACGAGCTGGAGATACCCGAAGAGATAAAGGGCAGCATAAAACCTTCTTCGGAAGTCGAGATACTTGAGAGCATGAACAAGAGGATAATGATAAGGATACTGGGCACTATATAGGTGATAATTTGGAGATAGAGATCAAATCTAATAAGGAGAACAAAGCATTGGAAAGGAAGGAAATAGAAGCTTATGCTAAATATGAAGGAATGACGCCAAAAAGGGAGGATGTAAAGGAGGCTATCTGCAAGAAGCTTGGCCTTGATCCCTCTTCTACTATAGTGATAAAGATAGCGCAGGAGTATGGAGACAAGAAGAGCTTTGTGCTCGCGAGGTCTTACAGTAGCAAAGAGATTATGGAGAGGATAGAGCATGAGCATCTTAGGAGCAGAGGAAGCAAGGCAAAAGATGGCGCCAAGCCCGCAGGTTCCGAAGATAATGCACCAAATGATAAAAAGAGTGAATGATTATGGCAGAAGAGAAGAAGAAAAAGGAGTTCAAGCCGTATGCACCTGGTCGGCAGTGCCCTAAGTGCGGATCAAGAATTGCGGACCACAAAGACAGGTTCGTATGCGGAAAATGCGGATACACGGAATGGAAAAGCAGCAAAGGTGAGTAGTATAGCTGCACAGGGCAAGAAACCATATGCAAGATCCGATCTATGGCTCAGGCACAATAGAATCTTTTTTTACGTTCTTACTGCTCTGCTCATAATCTCAATGATTGCAGTAATTCCATACCTCACATACTATGGAGCTATTACTGAAGAAGCATTTCAGTACCTAGAATCGGTCCTGTTTTCGTTCCTTCTAACTTCAGTTGCAATGGCATACTTGCTTGGAAAGGGCATGAGAATAGAGGAAGCGCTAACGCAGCTTGGATTCTCAAGGAAGAACCTTTTGCGCAACATACTCATAGGGCTCTTTATATTCGCCATAATCCTCACTTTTGAGCTGATTATATCATTAATCAGCAGTGCATCTGGCGTAGAGATAAATACTAATGTCGGCATGGTGCTTGGAGGCGCGCCGCTTGCATTCCTTGTCTTTGCAAGCATAATAGGCCCTATAAATGAAGAGATATTCTTCAGGGGATTTTTAACCCCAAGGATAGGCATATTCTTCAGCGCGGTCATATTCGCGCTTCTGCATGCATCTTATGATTCCTCTTTTGCCATAGAGGTAATAGCAGCTTTTGTGTTTGGAATCATAGCTGGATATGCATTCAAGAAGACAAAGAGCATATATCCGTCTTTAGTTGCGCATATAATAATAAACACAATCGCAGTGCTGGCATTTGTAGTAATTTTATAGGCTGCCAGCACATAGATTTCATTGGCTTTTCATCCTTGAATATGCGCTAATTTTATGCAGCATTAGATGGTAGGGCAGAATTCGCCGGTAATTACATGTCCTCTAGCCGCAATATTCTCTCTTCAGGATTGTCTGGACAATCTTGGATTTGAGGAGCTTTTGCATCTTTTCTCATAAGCTTAGATATTATGCCGGATTCCTTACGTGACAGCATCATCAAAGTATTTAGATAGGCTTCCATCACAATGCCCCTAGCTTTATCGATTACGTTTTCCATATCTCTAATAGGAACTTGACAAATTAAATACTTTGCCTCAAGTTACTTTATTAGGGGTTTTCTCTCTCTTTTTTGTCGTCGGTTTCTCCTGTAGCAACCAACACGATCAGCGTGTTGGCCGCCTTGCCAGGAGCGTAATAACATGAAAATAGAGAAATTGAAGAATAAAATACCAGAGGTTTGGGCCATTGCGCGCGTAATAGTGCAGCACTATGGACATACGAAGAAGTTCGCGAAGCATATTGTCGCATTTGCGATAAAACAAGAGATGAACTTCAGAGATGTGCAACTTGCGGAATTTTTTGGAATTGATCCTATCGGGAAGATATTGGGTTATAAGAAAAGTCCTCACCCCTCATTGTTCTCAAAGGTGCGCAGTAGGGCAGATCCCAAAATTTTTCAGGAACTGTATGCATGGATAATACAGGACAGGTTCAAGGGCAGGCAAATTAAATTAATCGCACAAGACAGTTCTGAAATACCTGCAAGATCGAAGTGGGACAAGGAGGCACGATGGGGTCATCGTACTCCCTCAAAGAGAGAACAGGAAGATTCAGGAGAAAAGGCAAAAGTCCTTGGATTTGGGTATAAAATCCACATGATTGCAGAAGTTGAAGATGAGGTTCCTTTAGGTTTCTCGATAGAACCTGCAAACAAACATGACAAGACCATGTTTGCAAAACTCTTCAGAAGCATGAAGAAGGTGTTTACCTTCAACTGCCTTGCAAAGTACCTTGCAGATTCAGCATACGACTCTACAGATATCAAAGAGGAACTGAGAGAATTCGGGATACCCCCAATAATCTCCAGAAATGGAAGGAGATGGAGAAACTCAGAAACGCCAAAAGACCCAGATTATGGGAAGAGATGGGCGATTGAGAGAATCTTCTCAAGGCTTAAAGAAGCCTTTTGCATGTAAAAGAACAGATTTATTGGAATAAAGAGGGTCTCAATACACGTTTTTTCCTGCCTTCTTGCGTATGCGATAAGGTACGTTATGTAATCAGTTTGAATTTGACGATGTGATCGAATGTAAATGTCAAGTTCCTAATATCTCTAATTTTGTAATGTTTTATATATAATAGTTTAGACATACTCCGTTCATTGTCTAAACATTATTCTGCGGCACCGGCTGTGTCGCCTTTGCCCTATTTCCCGCTATTCTGGAATACACTACGAAGATCAGCATTCCGAATATGAATGAAGTTATTAGAAATATGTTCTGATAGTTCAGGTTTATAGAGAACAGCATGATGCTGATGTTTGAAGACGAGAATCCCATTGGAAGCAGATAGTAGTATATAATGAAGAAAAGCGGAATTACAACTATCATCCCCTTTATCTGGTACTTCATGCTCTCCGACATCATTGACATTATGTGCTTCTGCCTATCGTCTATCTCTGTTTTAGGCGCGTTGCTCTTTATCAGTTCCATAAGTTTCTTCTGCTCTTGGGACATCATTGACCTTATCTCGTATACCTTGTTAAGGTTTGCGAGTTTCTTCTGCGCTCCAAACGAGAAGAGAGCGTACGCAATCCCTGCGATTATTATCTCTATTAACGCTATGTTCATGGCATCACAGACTTATTGCATGGCGATCCTGTCCTGTTTTCCTTATGTTGCACTTATCCCTGGCTTCCATTTAATCATAATATTTCTGTTTTTCCCATTATATAAGCTTTGCCATGCATTCGTTCACAGACGGATATCTCTTGCCGGACTTTGCATTCTTCTATTGGCCTTTTCCGCAATCTCCTATTTTCCGTTTTGCAATATTCCTTTTACCAAATACCTATCTCTCTCCGGAGAATATGTTGCTGAATGTATTCCTTGCGCTCTCGATCGAACCTTCAAGCTTGTTCTGCTCGTTTCTTATTATATATATAGGCACGTTCTTGTGCGACGCATAAGATGATATAAGCCCTAGGTTTATCTCCCTTTGCTGGTCTATCTCATCCATGGTTTCTATGTCGCGGTTCCTGCTGTTGTCTATCGCCCTTCTGAGAAGTATCTCATGCGCCGTTGAATCTATGTAGACGAATGCCGTGAGGCTCTCCAGCGCATCCAGTTCTTGGAAAGAAAATCCTGGAATGTACCTGTTTCCGTTCTTTACAGAAGCATGCGAGTCTATTATTATGTTGCCTTCCATCCTATTTATGGTGTCGAACACCTTAAGGCGCATCTCATTTATGTCAGAAGATTTGAGCTTTCTTATGTTGTCCCTGTCGTTTGTCAATCCTCTATTCTCTGCAATCTTAAGCATCTCTGTGCCGATGCTGACTACATTGTAGTTTCCTTCTTTTGCTATCTTCTCGACTATGGTGCTCTTTCCAGCCCCAGGCGTGCCTGTTACTATAGCTATCTTGTTCATCCAGCTCCCGAATTTAAAGATGGAGGGATTCAGTCCTCCATTCCTTGTCCGCCCATCCCGCCAGGCATTCCTCCTGCACCTCCTGCAGGGCTCTTGCCCTTGCTGCTTATCATGTCGTCTATCCTGAGGATTATCTCAGCCGTTTCGCTGGCACTGGATATTGCATGCTCCTTCACCTTGCAAGGCTCTATTACCCCAAGCTTCTCCATGTCCGCTATCGTGTTTCTGTACACATCCACGCCTACGGATGAGCTCTTGTCCTTGTGCTTGTTCCTGAGCTGCACTATAGTGTCTATAGGATCCATTCCTGCGCTCTCGGCAAGAGTCTTCGGCACTATTTCAAGCGCGTCTGCGAATGCCTGAATCGCGAGCTGCTCCCTTCCTCCTACTTCACTTGAGTAGTTCCTGAGCTCGTTGGCAACGTCTATCTCTATGCTTCCCCCGCCTATAACGTACCTGCCCTCTTCGACTGCGCTGGAAAGCGCTCCAATTACGTCGTTGAGCGATCTTTCAACCTCATTCACAACCTGCTGCGTGCTTCCCCTCACGAATATAGTTACACTCTTGGGATCCTTGCACTTCTCAACGAAAACCATCTGCTCTCCGCCGATCTTCTTTTCTTCCACATTTCCTGCGAAACCTAGATCCTTCTGCGTTAGGTCGTCGAGGCTTGTGACGAGCTTCGCTCCTGTAGCCTTTGCGAGCTTCTCCAGGTCGCTCTTCTTTACACGCCTTACTGCGAGTATTCCCGCCTTTGCAAGGTAGTGCTGTGCTACGTCGTCTATTCCCTTCTGCACGAAGATTGCATTAGCCTTGGTCTTGGCTATCTTCTCAACCATGTCCTTCAGCATCTTCTCCTCCTGTGCGAGGAAAGCCTGCATCTGATCCGGAGAGGTTATCTCTATCCTTGCATCAGTCTCCGTCTTCTCTATCTCCAGAGCCACGTCGAGAATCGCTATAGATGCATTCTTCAGGATCTTAGGCATTCCAGGATGTGCTACTTCCTTATCTATCAACACGCCGTTTATGAATTCGGTATCTTCCACGCTTCCTCCTTCCTTCTTTTCCAGCTTTATGAAGTCGTGGTCTATGCGCAGCTCCTTGTCATTCTTCTCGGCAACTTGCGTTATAGCCTGTATCGCAAGCTTTCCAAGGTACTTCTTGGTGTCTTCGCTGCCTATATTCTTGGAGCCCATTGATATAAGGGCTATCTTAAGCAGCTTGTCCTGCTCTTCTATCGAGAGAGAGGTTGAGTGCTTCTTAAGTATATCCTTTGCCTTGTCTGCAGCCATTTTGTACCCTTTTATTATCGTGGTTGGGTGTATGCTCTGGTCTATAAGGTTTCCTGCAGCCTTGAGCAACTCGCCAGTAATTATCACTGCCGTAGTTGTGCCGTCTCCAACTTCCTTATCCTGGTTTTTCGCTACGTCCACCATGATTTTCGCTGTAGGGTGCTCTACGTTCATCTCCTCTAGTATAGTGGCTCCGTCATTGGTTATAATTACGTCTCCGTATTCGCTCATAAGCATCTTGTCCATTCCCTTTGGTCCAAGAGTCGTCTTAATAGCTGTAGATACTGCGTAGCCAACAGCTATGTTTATCGACTGTGCGTCCCTCCCTCTGAGCCTGTTAGACCCTTCAGGCAATAACATATATTGTTGTCCATTCAATTGATTGTCTGCCATATTTTCACCTTTTTCTTAATTAAGCATAATGTATTGCAGCTATGTGCAATGAAATAATAATATGACTCTAAGAAGCATTAATAATGTGCTGATAGTCTTTTTATATCTTTCTTCTTTATCATAGAAGCAGGGGTAATATGCAACTTAAAGAATATGATGCAAATGCAAAGGCAACCCTGCTTAGGAAAGCGATGAGATCGATCTCACATGTACTTGTAAAGAATGGAACTCCAATACCTGAATCTGAAGCATATAGCCATGCCCTAGAATTCTTCAGAACATCTGATGGAATAGGCAATGATGCAGAGCTTTATGCAATGATAGAATGCTCTTTGGAAACAGGGGAAGATTTTATTAGGAAAAGAAAATATCTTATGGCAATTATTTCTTTTACAGACGCCTTTGCAATAGAGAAAGATTCTGATTTCAAGAAAGAATGGTTGGAAAAGATTATTGATGCATATTCAACTGCAATAAAAGAGCTGACAAAAGAAAAGGAATATTACCAGGCAGGACAGTTTATTGATAGGATGCATCATTTCCTTAAAGGATTGGAGAAAAATGACATAACATCCATTGCTTCCTCTTGATGCAGTAAAAGCAGCGTCAGCGTACGAAAAAGGATGTAATTTGGTTTATCCTCTATTCGGCTATGCGGATATACGCCAATAGGTTCTCCTGATCTTGGCGGATTCACATGAGCTTTAATTGCGTTTGAACAGGACATACATCTCTTATACCATATGTTTTGCTTCAAAAATACGCATTGCAAGCAGCTTTAAGACGTCTGCTACAATGAAGAAGACGGCGCATATTGCTAATATTAAAATTATCGATTGGACGCTTATTGCAGCCATGAAAATGCCATAATATGCAAATAGTATACCTATAGATATTCCTGCTATTGAGGATATTACTATAGGCTTGCTTGGCGCGGATTTGAAGAACCAGCCTTTTTCACGCGCATTGAATATCGTGAATTTATCACTTATATTTAGAAGCAAAAATGCGGCTGTAGCAAACTGGAGTGCATTAAGGTTCATTGCGAAACTGACAGGGACGATAAGCAGGGCCTCTAATATAAGCACTATTCCAAGCACTATGGATATTCCGAAAATCTTCTTCATGCTCCACAGGTCTGGATGCTGTGAGTACCGTACGTTGTCAGTGGCAAGTGAGATATTCATGATATCATTAGTGAGCATAAGAAGGATTAGAAGGAAGGCGCTGATAGGCACGAACCCATATGCAAAAAAGACTATTGCGATGAAGAAGACTATCTGGACTACCTTGGCGACTTTTACTATAGTATAAGTTAGCATGCGCTCAAATATCCTCCTGCTCTCCTTTACCGCTTCAACAATTACGCCTATTCCGCTCTTTGTAAGAACTAGGGTAGCAGCACTTTTTGCAACGTCGGTTGCGTTATTTACCGCTATACCAACAGATGCCTGCTTTAATGCAGGAGCATCATTCACCCCGTCTCCGGTCATCCCTACCCTGTAGCCGTTCTTCTGCAGTATCTTTATTATTGAATACTTGTCCTTTGGATACACGCCTGCAAGAACACCTGCCCGGATAATATTATTTGTGGATTTCCTGTCAAGCGCATCGTATCTTTTATTCGGAATGCTGCTAAACGATATTACATCGCCTCCAAGCCCTACTTCGCCAGATATCTCCCCTGCAACTTCGGCATTGTCCCCTGTAATCATCTTTATTTTTATGCCTAATGAGCGGAGCTCTTCAATGAGGCTTTTCGATTCTTTTCTTGGTTTGTCATATATTGCAATGATCCCTATTATCTGCCATCTGGGCTTTTTTCGCGCAACTGCTATTGTCCTATATCCGTCTTTTGAGAAGCTTTCAAGCATTTTTTCGTATTTTGAGTTTTCATGGCTTTTCAGCCTGCATAGTTTTGCTATTACCTGGAATGAGCCTTTTGCGGCCCCATACTCTCCTGATTTTCCGGATATTATTGCGCTTGTCATTCTGGTTGACGGATCAAACGGCACAAAGCTTTGCTGTTTCCCGGTATTTATCATAAGCTCTGACGCTTTATCCAGCACTGCCATATCTATCGGATCTTTGTCGTCAGCTCTAGACGCTTCCGCAGCATACTTAAATATGTCCCTTTCAGGATATTTTGTGGAATATGCGCCTTTTACTTTTAGCTTGTTCTCTGTTATTGTGCCTGTTTTATCAAGGCAGAGAAGGTTCATGGTTGCAGTTTCTTCCATAGAAGATAATTTTGTGACAAGTATGGACTTCTTTGCCAGCTTCTCGGTGCCAAGCGCCAGGGATATTGTGAATGCTGCAGGCAATGCGATAGGCACAGACGCAGCAAACAATACAAGCAGGAATAAGGCCAAAGTGCCTAACCCGAGGTGCACAGAAAAGAAGCCATAAATCAGCAGAACAAATATCACGGCCACGTCGATTATAATAAGATATTTTATTATTGACAGTATTTCTTCTTCTAGCTGTGACTTAGTACCTGCAATCTCTACAAGCTCTGCGGTTTTTCCATACGCAGTATTGTATCCTGTAGCACTTACAACACATGTTGCTTCGCCTGCCTTTACTATGGATCCGCTATATATACCATCCATATTCTTCTTCGTTACTGGCAGCGACTCCCCTGTTATTACTGATTGGTCTATCTCTACTGCGCTATCCGATACTATCTGTGCGTCTGCAGGCACTATATCTCCGGATCTTATCCTTATCAAGTCCCCGGGCACAAGCAATCTTGAAGGCATAATTTTCCAAATTCCGTCTCTGCGTACGCGCGAATTGATCGAAAGCATGGATTTAAGCAATTCTATCGACTTGTCTGCTTTGTACTCTTCAGCAAAGCTGACAACTGCATTGAAAATAAGCAAGATAAGGATAATATACATATTAGCCATATTCTTGAGCAGATATGAGAGGGCAATTATGATCCAAAGAACTATGGGTACTGGGCCGTAGAATTTGCTAAGAAACCTTTTGATGCCGCTCTTCTTCTTTTCCGTTATCTCGTTGCTGCCGAATTCGGCGAGCTTCATTTCGGCTTCTTTTTGTGTTAGCCCTTTATTTGCATTATGGCCTGCAACCGGAGATTTGGAGCTTTCATTAATACTGTCGCTTGTCGCCATATTTTACCACATATAGGGCATTCATTCAGCTGCATATGCATGTTTAGCGTTTTCTTCCATTTTTGAAGAACATGCATGATATTTATATGCAATTTTCACTACAGCCATATTTATTACTCCGTTAGCATTTATATGTGTTTTATCGGGTATCCGCTTTCACGCTATGTCTGAAATCGAATGGTTACCGATATGGCTTTATGGGCAGTGGCATTCTGCTTACATATGCTCCAAAGGAGTTGCCTTTGCACCTATGCAAACAGAAGTGTTAACCCTAATATTAGAAAAATTATTATGTGCCCGTATAAGCCAAACCTCAATGTGTCGACAGCGTTTTTATCTAGTTCGCCTTTCTTGTAGCTTGACAGTGCGTTGCGGTATATTGATAGATATACTCCAAAGAAAAGTGCCACAAAAGCAATAAGCGAATATATTATTACAGGAAGATCGAGCTGCGCCGCGGAATTGGGGAGATTGGAGATATTTACCATTATGAAGATTATCAGAATCTGGAAGGCGCCTTGGATTCCTGCAAGCTTTATGTTCATTCCATTGAATCTGGCTATCCTCTCCTTGTCAGGGATCGGCTTTGCAAGCTCAATGAATATCCTCATGCTATTAGGCATAAGGATTACGAAACCAAGCACCGTCAATATTGCAACTATTATTAATGCTGCAACTATCCAATAATAGGCAAGATTGAAGACCCCAAGGTACATCGCAAGATATATGCCTGCGGTTATGGTTGTGGCAGCCAAAGACGGGAGCAGGAAGAATGTTGATGGAGTAAGCCTTTTGGCGATCTCTACTCTGCCCGCTATATCCAACGCCCTGAGCACTCTTCCAAGTATTAGCGCCATAAAAAGGTCGAAGCCAGTCCACATGACCGCTGACATCACATGCGTATATGTAAGCAGGGTGATGTTTTTCAGCACAAGAGCCAATACCAGCACGATCGGCGGAATCAGGCCTAGCAGGAAACTTTGGAGCATAAGCTTATGGGTATATGGAGGGAATCCGCTCTGCGCTCCTTCCCCTTTTGCATCTGGATTATGTGCCATGTCGTTCGCGGAGCCTGCTGAACTCATATGATTCGCTTTTTTAGCCAATGAACCACCCAATTTAGCCAATTTTATCTCATAGGATTTAGCAAACGCGTTAATATAGGTTCGCTTTGAAGAATTCTACTAGCATTCGCCATGCTTCTTCAGCAGCCTGCTTGTTGTAGGTCTGGGGTCTTGTATCATTGAAGAATGCGTGATGCACCCCGGGGAATACCCTAATAATGAATGGCTTTTTGTACTCTACCATCGCTTTTACAAAATCCCCTAATCCAGAATTTATCCTATGGTCTTCACCGCCATATAAACCCATTATATGACCATTCACGTTTTTTATTTTCTCTATAGGGTTTGGGGTCTCGCCATAGAATATTACGCATGCTGATGTCTTCCCTGTGCATCCAAGATTTATCGACATGCCACCGCCAAAGCAGAACCCCACGCTGCCTATCTTGCCGCTGACATTTTTCAGGGATTTTAGATATTCAACGCCGTAAGACAGATATTCTGTAAGCATATCTGTGGGTCTATTTACGAAAAGCAGCTGATTCACTTTTGATACCACTTCCCTCTCTTCTTCGTTTAGCCTCGCAAGCGCTTCAGCTCTATACTTCTCGTCTCTCTGCTTCTCCACAGGTATCGACATCATGAACTTCATGGCAGCAGAGATGTTCTGCTGCGAAAGCACATGAGACAATTTCTTGCTTGAAAAAAGATGAGGGGCAAGGACTACGTATCCTTCTCCAGCCAACATGTCTGCAACCTTTTTAGTATGATCGTCAAGCCCGAATATCTCGTGGATTAGCACTACCCCGGGATGAGTTTCTGCATCATCAGGATATGCAAGATACGCATCAATCGAATCGTTGCCAGCGGTATAGCTTATGTTCTCTGATTTTGCCACTTGCATCATCGACGCTTTTATTTCACATTTAGCTCATTTTGTGTAGTTGGCTATGATAACATTCGCAACAGTGTTATTTAGTAATTTTGCATTTGGAGCGTTCCTAAGCCATATCCCGTAATATTCATTGCTTACATTGTTGTTCTGTATTATAGTATTTGATACAGGCATTACATCGCCAGAGACCAGAATGCCTGTCTTGTTCAGTGCACCCACCGCTATAAAGTTGCCATTTTCACCAACTTTATTGAACATTATGATAGTGTTGGATATTGTAGCTCCGGGAGCAGCACTATGCACAATAATTCCAGGTAAGAAATTATTAAACACAGTATTGTTAATTACTTTGTTGTTAAGTGTATTTGAATTCGGTGCGCCTGCGCCAACTATTATGCCTGCAGGATTGAATTCCACAGTGTTATTTACGACTATGTTATCCATTGTTCCCATATTCTTAGAAGAAATAATAATGCCGCATCCGCCTTTGTTATATAATACCTTATTGTTGATTATCAGGTTATCCGTGGCATTTGCAATAATATGCGTTGGCGTTAAGCTGCCTGGATTTAAAGCACCCAAGTCTACAACAGCTATGCCGCCATCTGCCAAGTTGTTTGTTACTATATTGTTTGCGACTGTGACATTGTGCGTTCCTACTAGCTCTAATGCTTTATCGTCTATTATGCATGGGCCCGTAGGCTTCGCAGGTGGCTGAGGGCATACCGTGGCGTTGAGGCCATTATGCTCTACTATATTATTTATTATCTCCACATTGCCGGCATCCTGTACATATATCCCATGGTTATCTGCATTTTCCACAGTAATGCCTTCTATTATTGTGCCATTCGCTCCGGTTCCGATTATATTTATGCCGTTCATCTTTCCAGATGCATTTATTATGGTAGTATTTGGATTTACGCCTATCAGAGCCACATTAGATGTTATATTTACCTGCTCGTTATAAACGCCTGGCTCTACAAATATTGCCTCGCCAGGCTTTGCAAGCTCTATTGCACGGTTTATGGTATTTAGAGGCGCTGAACTATTGCCCGAGTTGGCGTCAGAGCCGGATGCGCTAACATACAATACAGACAGATTTTTAGTTGAGGTGGTATTGGTAGATGTATTAGAGTATCCATTATTCTGGATGGCAGTCGTATTCTGCGGCTTGGATGTATTTGCACTTGCAGTACTGCTTGGAGCGCCAATATAATTAATTGCAACCGCAATTATTAGTACCACTATTATAATTCCTATTATCATGCCTATATATTTAGAAGATGACATAAAACCAATTATATATTTTTATCCAAACTTTTATAAGCTTTTATATTTGCTTAGCAATTCAAACTTTGTGCTTCATCTGGTTTAAGGTATATGCGTTACCTATACAAAAGGCATGGCATAAAATCTGGGGTTGGCATGCATAAAAATATCAGATTTTTATATATAGAGCAATATTGGTTATGCAATGGATAATGGAATAAATGCCCACATGCACAACATACTAAAGATTAAAAAAGTGGAAAAGCAGTTCATAGACGCAATAAAGGAGAATATCCAGTATTTCCGGGCATCGGAGGGCATAGATTTAGGGGCAGGCGGCGGGAGATTTTCGGTTATAATGCATAAGTATGTAAAACGCTTATACAGCATAGACGTATCCAACGAAGCTATAGAGGCAATGCATAAGAGCTTGGATAAATTTAGCAATGTAAAAATACTCAAAGTGCCTAGAGATGTCCTTCCATTTAAGGACAGCAGCATTGATGTCGTGTTTGCAGCAAATTCATTTCATGATCTTCCAGCAGGGTACGAACATGAAATAGGAAGGGTGCTTAATGTTGGGGGCATATTTATAGATTTAGATTGGAAGAAAGAGGAAACAACGTTTGGACCTCCTGTTAAGATAAGATTCTCTGAAAAGGAGGTGATAGGAAAAATGGAAAAGCAGAATTTCAGGCTCGTCAAGAAGCAGGATATAGAAACTCATTACATGCTTATCTTCTCTAAGAATTGACTAGGAACTTGAGATTTACAAAATGAATAGCAGAACCCCTAACCTTAAGTTAGGGATGAATGCCAAATGTTTTTACATTTTGTCTTCATAATCTCATTAATGTCCCCTGCATATATCTGAAACACATCCTATAAAGGAGTGTCCAGAGTTGAGTGCAGGACTCGTCAGGTTGATGCCTGTGGCACGAAATCCACAGTAGGGAATGTTCCCGCTCCCATCCAAGAG
>JAJYWY010000035.1 GCA_021791245.1 Microcaldota archaeon | reverse complement strand
ACATAGAAGAACTATGCCCAATTCTTTCTAAATCTTATGCTAATGAAACAAATTCAATAGGAATCTTCATCTCCGCGGCAATCAACAAAATAATCAAGGAAACAGACACAATAAACCTAGATTTTGCAGGTATTGAAGTGAATTATTTAGGCTATTATCTCACACGCGGCAACCTGATAATCAAAGGAAGCGTGGGCGGTTATACAGGTCACTCCATGCAATCCGGCAGCATCACAATCCACGGTAACTCCGGCGATGAAACTGGTCGGTCCATGAAAGGCGGCAGCATAATTGTAGATGGCAACGCCGGCAAATATACCGGCGACTCCATGCAATCCGGCAGCATCACAATCCACGGCAACGCCGGTGATTGGACTGGCGACTATATGAAAGGCGGCAGCATAATTGTAGATGGCAACGTCGACAGTTTTACTGGCGACTCTTCCAAAGGCGGCGAGATAAAAGTTAATGGAGAGATAAAGGGTATAGGCGGCAACCCAAAAGCCGCAATCTTCTGCAAGGGAAAGAAAGTAAACTAAGGGTAAACCAATGGAAGAACAAAAACAAGCAAAGCAGCAAATGCAAATAGACTCTGACATCCTTAATACACTTTCAAAGGCAGTAAGAGCGTCAAAGGAAAAAGGCAACCTCGACCGCGACGAATACAAAAAATGCATTAACGCATCAAAAACCGAAGCATTCTTTTTACTATTCGAAGATGCACTTGAAGAGTTTAAGGCAAACTCTTTTATCGATGAAAATTTTTCTACAGCATCAACACTTCTCAAAGGAGTAAATTATACAATAAAAGACATAGAAGAACTATGCCCAATTCTTTCTAAATCTTATGCTAATGAAACAAATTCAATAGGAATCTTCATCTCCGCGGCAATCAACAAAATAATCAAGGAAACAGACACAATAAACCTAGATTTTGCAGGTATTGAAGTGAATTATTTAGGCTATTATCTCACACGCGGCAACCTGATAATCAAAGGAAGCGTGGGCGGTTATACAGGTCACTCCATGCAATCCGGCAGCATCACAATCCACGGTAACTCCGGCGATGCAACTGGTCGGTCCATGAAAGGCGGCAGCATAATTGTAGATGGCAACGCCGGCAAATATACCGGCGACTCCATGCAATCCGGCAGCATCACAATCCACGGCAACGCCGGTGATTGGACTGGCAACTCAATGGAAGACGGCAGCATAATTGTAGATGGCAACGCCGGCAAATATACCGGCGACTTCATGCAATCCGGCAGCATCACAATCCACGGCAACGCCGGCGAATATACCGGCCACTCAATGGAAGGCGGCAGCATAATTGTAGATGGCAACGCCGGCAATTATGTTGGGATATTTTCCGAAGGCGGCGAGATAAAAGTTAATGGAGAGATAAATGGTATAAGTAACAATGCAAAAGCAGCGATCTTCTGCGAGGGAAAAAGAGCAAAATCCATAGAATATCTAAATTCCCGTAAAGTTATACACTGGGTTTAAGGGATTAACGCAATATGAGTCTGAAAATTTATAATGCCTTCTGTTTGTTTTGTAGACGTTAAGTATATGCATCTCACCTTATCTATTGCCAAAAACAGGTAGAGTTAATGATTAATTCTGCGGTTAAAGATTAATTCTGGGTGCGCAATAATTCTCTCATGTCTTCGTGCCGAACGTTATGTATGCGGTGTGCCATAGGCCTGTGTTAGACGGCCTGACGCCTTCCTTCCTTATCATTATGTCCCGGACTATCACTTCAACAGTCATTATGTCCCTGAACTTCAGCGAATTGAGCTTCATCACGAACGCTTTTGCCTGCTCCATGTGCGGAGTGTATCCGACTACTATTCCCCCCACCTTCAGTGCCCTCTTTGCACTGGAAAGAGCCTTTTCAGCCGACGGCATGTCAAGCGTTACGAGGTCGACATTCCTCTCTTTTATGCTTTTTGTTACGTCGCCTTTCTTCAGGAAAAGGTTGCTGAGTCCGAACATGTTCCTGTTCTTCTCGGCTATTTTTATGAAGTCTTCGCGCACGTCGTAGCTGTACACTTCCTTGCAGATCCTTGCCAGGCTGACCGCAAGCCATCCGCTTCCGGTGCCCGCGTCTACGCATACGCTTTCCTTCCCTATTCCTGTAAACGATATTATTATCCCTATGTCCTTAGGCTGTATGACCTGCGGCCCCCTCTTCATTCCCTTGTATATTCCAGGCATTATAAACATTATTTCACCTTCTTTGATTTTTTTGGATGCTGCCTCTTGGTAATTTTCTGCCTCTGCCTTGGCTTTGCCTTTGGGGCTTTTGGCGCCTTAGATTTTGCAATTTTATCCTGCAGCTGCTTTTTCTGCTCTTGAACGGCAATCTCTTGTCCTGTCTCTGCTTTCTTTCTGCCCTCTTCGGTTTCCTTAACAAGCTGCGATGCAGTCTTCCATTCCGCCTTTGTAGGGCAGTTTGGGTCAAGGTCCATCTGGAAGAACTTCTTTCCTTTTCTTATTACCTTCACTATTGGAGTATGGCATATCTCGCATACTTTTCCGGTTGGCAGCACGAGCGCAAACGACGGAAGCGGATAAGATACGTCGCAATTCGGCCAATTGGAGCATGACACGAACTGCTTGCCTAACCTTGACCTTCTCACCAAAAGCATTCCGCCATCCTTGCTGCATGTGCCCAATGAAGCAGCCAATTCGCTCTTCTTTAGCCCTTCGCTGAGCGCCTTCCCTATCTCTTTCTCCTTTTTTCTGAAATCTGCAAGTATTTCTGTGAGCATCTCCTTACCTTCCCTTATCACCTCTTCCTCTTTCATCTTGCCTTTTGTTATCTCTTCCATGTCGTTCTCAAGCTTTCTTGTCATGTTTTCATCAAGTATCTCGCTGCAATATGTATGCAGGGCGTTGTATACGCTCTTTCCGAAATCCGTAGCTTCAAGAAGAGTTCCTTTTATGTATCCCCTCTTGAACAATGTGCTTATTATCTCCGATCTGGTTGCCTTGGTGCCAAGATTCTTCTTCTCCAGCGTAAGTATAAGGCTTGCCTTGGAGTATCTCTTAGGCGGCTGCGTCTTCCCATCCTTGATGTATATGCCTTCAGGCTCAACTTTCTCGTTGCGCGATAGCTGCGGCAGCGTTTCTTCTGCTATCCTTGAGTATGGAGCATAAAAATCTATCCATCCCCTCTCCTTTATAGACGTGCCGTTGGCAGAGTATAGCTCGCTTCCTGCTTC
The DNA here is from genome assembly GCA_021791245.1 of Microcaldota archaeon. Lineage (GTDB taxonomy): Archaea > Micrarchaeota > Micrarchaeia > Micrarchaeales > CABMGC01 > JAJYWY01. Next base: position 2,100 of record JAJYWY010000035.1, on the reverse strand, counting down.
TATCGTCGCCTTCGTCTTCTCGAGAGACGCCCATTCGGCAAAGCATGCCAGGAACCTCTTCGCTATAAGGTCGTAAAGCTTCTCTTCCTCCTGCGTGAGCTTTGCTGGCCTGACGCCGGTAGGAAAGATTGCGGGATGCGCTTCGTCCTGCTTAAGCCCTTCTGCCGGCCTGAACCTTGATGCGGCTATGAGCCTGTTTGCAAGCTCTGCATATTGCGGGTTCTTTGATATATCGCTTATTATGCGCGGAAGATTCAGGGTAGGCGGAAGCTTCTGCGATGATGTTCTTGGATACGAGATGTACGAGCGCTCGTACAGTGCCTGCGCTATCTGCAGAGTCCTTGACGGGTCAAGGCCAAGCGTTCTGCTCGCCTCTATCTGAAGAGACGTGAGGTCGAACGGGGGCAATGGCCTCGCCTTCTCTTCCTTTACCGCAATCTCGATTACCCTTGCATCCCCAGACCTGCTCGCATCCAATGCCTCCTCTGCTATCCTCTTCTCGAATATCTCCCCCCTCGTATTCTCGAATACAGCGCCTTTGAACTTAAGGAAGAGCTTCCAGAATGGCATTGGCTTGAATGTCTCTATCTCTTTCTCCCTTTCTATGGCTATTGCAAGGGTTGGTCCCTGCACCCTGCCTATGCTTACTGTCTTGTTGATTCCGTTAGAGCGGAGCGATCCCATCAGCGCCCTGCTCATGTTTATCCCCCACATCCAGTCTATAATGTGCCTCGTCTCTCCGGCCTCGAAATATGCGGAATCAAAGCCCTTTATGTTCTCGTACGCATTCAGCAGGTCTGCCGTAGTAGTAGTCGAGAAGACCATCCTCTTTATGTTTTCGTTTCCTATGAAAGACTCCGCGGGCTTCTCAAGTATGTACTTTATTATATTGGTTCCTATTACCGTGCCTTCAAGGTCGTAGTCGCATGCGTTGATGAACATCTGGCAGTTTGAGCCTATGCGCTTAGCCACGTCAAGATACTTCTTTGTAAAGTATGCGAACTTGTTAGATTTATACGCAGGCACCCATTCCATCTCGAAAACAGGGAAACTGTTTGTGCCTTGCTTTTGCGCAAGGCTGAACAGATGGCCTGCCGCAGCCACTATATAAATCGTGTCTCCGCCGCTGCTTATCTCGAAATACGAGACGCCGTTCTCCACCTTCCTGTTGGGCCTTTCCGAGAAAGCCAGGGCTATCCTCAATGCAACGCTTGGCTTTTCAGCTATTATGAGCTTATTCATTATTACCATTCAGGATTTTCTGGGTTTCCTTACCTGCTTCTGCTGCGCGGACTCCTTTGTCACCGCTTCCTTTGGTATTACATACGCAAGGTATATACCTGCAATTAGCGCCAGCAGCGCGAATATATAGAAGAATACGCTTCCTCCAGATATTATGAAAGCGGCTATCGCAAGTATTGCCAAAACTATAACAACGATAGAAACAATGAACGGATGCCTCTCTTCTTCGCCCAGATTCATATTGAAGCTTACCACATGACCACGAAAATATCTTGCAGAAAGAAAGAATTTAGACTTATCTGTACAGAGAAATATGTTTCCTGTGTGCATATGGACGTAATCTCAGTCGTTATTATCACAATATTTGCAGCCATGCTCGTCTCGATAGCGCAGTACCTATTCAAGAGGAACATGTCAGCTTTCAGGATGAACCGCAGAGAGATATTAGGGATAATAAGGAACAGGGCGATAGTTGCAGGCATATTGATATACATTGCGAGCTTTGGGGTGTATCTTGTGGCACTCAAATCCGGCGAGCTCTCGTACGTATACCCTATCTTCTCCAGCGCCTTCGTGTTCGTCACGCTTATATCAATATTCACGCTGAAGGAAAAAGTCAATGCCTTCAGAATCCTGGGCATACTGCTCGTAGTAGCGGGAATAGCCATTGTGGCATCTAATTTATCTATGTGAGCGTAAAACCACACCCTTTAAAGGCGGGATGTGACATCCTCTCCCAGCTGAAGGTTGGGAGCTTCCAGGGTGGCTATGATTGGTCGTCACGATGCCACCCATATAGTTCCTGTTTCTTCGGCAACCGCCTTCCTTGCGGAAGGTCTTACATTGTCTCCACAGGCT
>JAJYWY010000008.1 GCA_021791245.1 Microcaldota archaeon | reverse complement strand
ATTAAATCGCATATTTATAATTAAAAGGTTAACGCATGGTACAAATGTTAACTTCGGTTTTGGTAATGGCTTATAGTTTTACATTAAAATGGATTGAACGTCCACTATTTGCATTTTTCGTATATATTTAGTCCATAATCCAAACCGCCATTAATTTTTTCTACATGGTAGAGATGTAAAGATATAAATACTTTTTAGTTATAAAATAATATAACTAAATGGTAACAATGGATTTGCCGATTTCGAACGTTCTGAAAAGAAGAAGCGAGATGGAAACAGCGCAGCTAGAAGACGAGATAGTAGAAATATTGACAAATATCACTGACAAAATGGCATTGCGCGGAGGAACCGCCATATGGAGGTGCTACAATGGCAAGCGATTCTCTACCGATATTGATGTATATATATGGGCTAAGGACTTTAAGGATAAGTTCATAAGTGCGACTGAAAGAATAGGAATAGATGTGGCTAAGTTCAGAGAAAAAAGAGTCACATTTATACATGTGAGAAAGGGCGACATCGAGATAAATATAGAACCAAGAAATGTGGAAAAATCTGCTTTATTGATGCCATACGAACGTATAGATGGATCAAAGATAAACACACTAGTGCTATCTCCGGAGGATTTGATTCTTGAGAAGATAGATGCATACAGGGATAGGCGTGCGTACAAGGACCTTTACGACATAACTATACTATTGAATAGCGTAAAGGAACCTGGCAAGATAAAAAAGGCGCTGCTGGGATTTGCCAAGGACATTCCAACACCTAATGAAAATACGCAAAGCTACTCGGAGTTCAAGGCAGTAATCTATGCTGGTATAGTCCCAACATATCAAAAAATGGTAGAATTCATAAAGAGGTGGCTGGCATGAAATATGTAAAAGCGTTTTTGAAATATTTTCAAGAATTTCCCACGTTTACCTCCAAAGACGTAAAATTGTTCTTACGAAAAAACGGCGCAGGAAGCAATTATTACAAGATTTTCATGCACAACATGGTAAAAAGCGGGAAAGTATTCTCCATAGGCAGAGGACACTATACGCTACAAGATGATCCAATTGTGGCGGGATTCGCTTTCTCGCCCTTCTATTACGGCATGGAAACAGCGCTTACCCACTATAAGTTGTGGAATTACATGACGCCTATTAGCATAGTGACCACAAAAAGGATAAGAAAAAGCAGTATTGAACTTCTTGGAAGAAATGTGAGCGTGAGAAGGATACAGAAGAAGAATTTTTTTGGGTACTCAGCGGTTTATTATAAAGATAATCTGTATATACCGATGGCCGATATTGAAAAGACACTTATAGACTCTGTGTATTTTCATTCGCGCTTCAATAAAGAGGTTTATGCTGCAATGTCAAAGAGAATTGATAGAAAGAAGTTGACACGTTACCTAAAACATTACAGCAGCATTATAAAGAAGCAAGTGGGCGATTTGTTGGAAACAGTTGAATAATAAATCGTGTCTATTTAGCTTCCGACTGAATTCATATTATGCTGCATGATTCCTCTCTGTATGGTCAGCGCAGTCGGTATGCCGTTTATTCCTGTAGAAATGCCCCAGGTAACCTGTTCTTATCAGGCCGATGGTCTCTCGAATATCCATGTTCTGCAAACTCCGCATTTTTGCCTTCGAAATAAGACGAGGAAAAATCTGATATCTGGATCACGTCTACCAATCCGTATTTCTTGACGATGTTTTGGTATCTCTCAAGAAGGATTGGAAATTCCCTTCCTACTTTTTGTAAATCTCTGTAAAGAGACCCTTCCGAAATGCCCTCTTTAATGCCTAGAAGGCCGAATCTCTCATTCGAAGACATAGGAAGCATCTGGTGCACGGATACTGCGTTATCCATCCTGTTGCAGAGCAGGAGTTTCACCGCACCAACAAAATTGCGCGTCCTGCCTCCAGCCTTTCCAAAGATGCCTGATATCAGACCATAATCCATATCTATTTTATCTATGATTGATATACCGCCTATGGGCAGTGTTACGTTGTTCATCATGTAATCAATGAAGAATGCGTAACCTATCTTATAGGTTTTTAGGATGTGGCGAACTTAAGTTGATAAATCTTCTTTGGCAACCCGAAAGCAGATTTTGGCGGGGGGGAGATTTGAACACCCGGCCTCTAGATTTCTTAGTCATAGCAAAATTGCTCATCACTCATAATGCTTTGCATATGAGTCTAGCGCTCTAACCAGGCTGAGCTACCCCGCCGTGCTTATGATTCTGCGGTAAGATATAAAAAAGTGTCAGCCGAAGGTTTCAATCCTCACAAGCTGCTGCCTTGCAGCCATGGAAAACCCATCCTTGTACTTTGCGGTGCCAAGCAGCGAGCTGCCCACGAATGCCGCAAATATGGATATCAGTATGACAAGATTTGCGATGAGCAAATATGATACCGGGCTAATATAATATTCGTAAGCTGAAATTACCAGAAGAATTATTCCTGCAGCCTCTACCGCTTTCACCACCCTGTCTGGCAATACCAGGAGCGCAAGTGTGAGCAATGCCGCTATTACTATGAGGGCAGCATTGACTACATATAGGGAAGAATATCCTATAGAATGGAAAAGCGACATGACCATTCCCGATATTGCCTCGTTATTGTAGAGGAAGATTATCTGGGGATATATTGAATACGCCCAGATTGCAAGCGCAAGAAGCATTAGCATAGCGCTTACCCTTATAAGTATGTGCGACGCAGCGTAAGACGCATTCACTTCCATCTCTTCTTGCACTTTCCCTATGTCATTTGCGCAGTAATACGAGCCTTTCCCTTCAACAGTCTCGGCATAGCAGAATGGCATCTTGCAGTAATTGCACAGGGCATATGCATCCCTCCACGGATGGTTTATGCATTTCATGCCTTTTGCTGCATCTATGCACTGCGTCTTTGTAAGATTTCTTGGAAGCACGTGAACCTCAGCTTCCTCTTTATCCTCTGGTTCGGGTATTGGCGGTTTCTGGGCGATTCCCCGTGATTTAAAGATTAGAAGGTCGCCCTTATCCATCGTGCACCACGCTACCTGAACTTTCCCCCAAACCTCTCTCCACGCCTTGCGGCCTGTTCAGCCTTCTTCTGGAAGATTCCTTTGTGCTTTGCGCAGCTTATGCAATAGTATACACTCTTCCTCTCAAAAAACCTTATGTCGTTCTCATTGTGGAGGTCTGTACTAAAGCTTATTCCCTTTTCGTAAGATACCGCCTTGTTCCTTGGAGTCTTTCTTCCACAGTTGTCGCAGGTTACAGTTACGTCGCGTCCTCTCAAATTCAGCACCAGCTTTTCGTTAATTATTCACTATATTATAGACATAGGATATATAAAATGGTATATTATGGACATGTTATGGACATGGGAAAATCATTATAAACTTAAACTGCCTACTTTATCCGGTGTATAATTGAAGATTTATATAATATCCAACGATTCCGGAAACGCGCTCTGCTCGGAGTTCGTTGATGTCATGGAGAAGAACAGCGGAATAAGCACCGCAGTAAAGGAGAGGGACGGAGGAAATATGGAATACATAATAAAATCGACTCTCGATGCGTTGTCTTCATCAGGGGATTCAGCCCCAATATTTGTATTCGCAGACAATCCTGTCGGTGCGACGATCGCACTGAACAAACAGAAGGATATCTCTGCTGCCCTTTGCAATTCTTATTCTGATTACCAGGATGCAAAAGGCGAGAATGCCAACGTGATAATAATAGGCAAGGAATTCAGGAATATATCCGAGATAGCAAAGGAATTTCAGGGTCAGAAGAAAGAAGCTCCTAAAGTACAGAGGAACGCAGAACAGAAGGCACAAGAGCAGAAGAAGCCAGTACAGGCAGAGCAGAAGAAAAAAGAGGAGGACAATGATGGACATGTATACGATGATGGCAAGAAGGCAGGCATTGCGAAAAGAATAAAAGATGCTTTAGGCATTATATAACTTGGTTTTATGCCACTTAAATGCATAGTTGTAACACGGGATATACTGCCTGCAATAAGGGCATCTGTGGCTGAGGAGCTGAATGCAAAATACGGCTTCAGGCAGAAGGAGATAGCGAAGAGCCTTGGCGTAGTGCAGGTAGCAATAAGCAAATACATCAACAGAAGATATACTGAAAAGATAAGGAAGATAAAGGATTTCATAACGGTTAATAAGCTGAACATAGATATAGTACACGCAATAGTAGAGAAACATGAAAGAGAGGATGTAAAGAAGCTGATTGAAACGCTATGCACTAACGAGAAGCTTCTTGCTATAAGCCAGACAATATAAATAATATTAAGACAATAAAAGACAATAATTAAGAAAAGGCAATAATTAAGACAATAGGGATATTAAGGTAATTTTATGGCAAACGAGATGAATCCATTCGAGAATGCGCAGAGGCAGCTTGACGAGGCAGCAGAGATAATGGCTCTTGATAAAGATGCACATGCCCTGCTTAGGGAGCCGCTTAGGACAGTCACAGTAAGGATACCTATAAAAAGGACACAAGGAGGAACAGACGTATTCACAGGATTCAGAGTACAGTATAACAATGCAAGAGGGCCATTCAAGGGCGGATTAAGGTTCCATCCTGCAGAGAACATAGACACTGTCAAAGCGCTCGCGGCATGGATGACATGGAAGACTGCGCTTGCTGATATACCGTATGGCGGAGGAAAAGGTGGCATAATATGCAACACAAAAGAACTTGACGTAAGGGAGCTGGAAATGCTTTCAAGGGGATACATAAAAGAGATATGGAAGTTTATAGGCCCGCATGTCGATGTTCCTGCTCCGGATGTATACACTACACCGCAGATCATGGCATGGATGGTTGACGAATATATGAAGATTACAGGAAAGGATGATATTGGGGTCATAACAGGAAAGCCAATTGAAATGGGAGGATCGGAAGGAAGATCTGATGCAACTGCGATGGGAGGGCTCTACGTGCTCAGGGAAGCAGCAAAGTATAAGAAGATAGACCTTAAGAATGCAAAAATAGCGATACAGGGATTTGGAAATGCGGGCAGCTACGCATTCACTCTGGCAAAAAAAATGTTCGGCTCAAATATAGTAGCTATAAGCGACTCCAATGGGGGAGTATACTGCCCTGATGGCCTTGATTTCGAAAAGCTTGAAAAGGCAAAGAAAGAAACAGGAAGCGTGGATGGATATGATGCAAAAAATGCGGAAAAGATAACGAACGAGAAGCTCCTCGAGGAAGAAGTAGACGTGCTCATACCTGCAGCAATAGAAAACCAGGTGAAGAAGGACAATGCGGACAAGATAAATGCCAAAATCCTTCTCGAGCTTGCAAACGGCCCGGTAACCCCGGACGCAGACAACATACTTATGGAAAAAGGGGTGTTCGATCTTCCTGAC
>JAJYWY010000002.1 GCA_021791245.1 Microcaldota archaeon | reverse complement strand
CTATCAAGGGATAATGTGGGTTTCATGGATTCACATCTTGTAAATGCTGTAACTCTTTACTATTGCTCCCAATGTAGCGCTTAACCTCCACGGTATCCTGTCCCTGAGCCTTATGCTTGCTATGCCTCTTTGCCTGTCCTTGTCCTCCGCGCTTATGAATGCCCTTGCCAATGCCATCGCAAGCATCTTTGCCCTTCCCAATATACCGAAGTTCTTGAATGCATAATATGCGTAGCTCAGCTGGTAGTTGTAGAACGACCTGTCCCTAATCTTCGGATCCGCGGAATTCGCGGACGTGAACCCCTCAAAGTGTATTATGCTGGTCTTTCCATAGTAGAATATCCTGTATCCAGCTCTTTTCACCCTAATGCAGTAGTCCGTGTCATCGAAACCGCTGTAGAACCTTTCATCGAAGAATCCTACATCTTTTATCACGCTCTTTTTTATGAGCCACAGCGCTGCTGTTACTCCATCCACTTCCTCTATGCCGTCATATTGCCCTTTGTCAATCTCTCCTCTTCCCCTGTTCCTTGGCATTGAGTCTATTATCATTCCTGCATGCTGTATCCTGCCTGTTGGATAGAGCAGCTTGCATCCTACCAATCCTGCATCCTTATGCACTTCTGCGAATGCGACTAGCTTCTTCATCCATTCCCTGTCCTTTACTAGCATGTCCGTATTGTACATCATTATGTAATCGGGATTGTACTTCCTTAGGGCATATTTGTATCCATAGTTGTTCGTCTTAGGTATGCCCCCTCCATCTCCCTTTGACTTGAACCTCACGAACTCAACTTCATTGAACTTCCTGACTATCTCTTTGCTGTTGTCTGTTGAGGAATTGTCTATTATCAATACCTTGTAATTGTTGTAATCCGTCTTTCTCAGGGATTCAAGGCAGAGCTGGAGTATCGGTTTTCCCTTGTACATTGTGCTTGCAGCATTGTAATTTGGTATTACTACCGCAACGAACGGGCTGTTTTTCATAATATACCTTCACGTTCTTCTATTTTCCTCTTGCGCTTTTCTTAAGCCTTTCAATGGCTTTTAAGCCTTCCTCCCTGTTCTTTTTCATCTCCTTGTCGAAAACCGCATATATGTCCCACAGTGTGTGCCATGCGCTGAAAATCGCGGATTTAAGCTCTTCAGGGCTTTTCCTTTCTATGGCATTCTCAAGATCAGAGTATATGGTATCCGTATTTTTGCGCAATACGCGTGTTAAATCATTGCCTTTATTCCTTAATCCTGACATAGAATCATACCAGCCTTTTCGCCTTATCCTCCCAAATTCCGCCAATCATGAGGTCGCCATATCCCAATACTGCCTTGCCTGCCACTCTGCCGCCATATATGCGCGCGCCTGGAAGTATTACTGCATACTTCCCTATGTATGCATCATCTGAAACTTCTGCTCCCTGTCCAACAAATCCCCCCGCAGAGCCATCCTTGTTCGCATGCCTTATGAATGTGATTCCATTTAGCGATGCCACGGACACGTTATCATTTAGCATCTGAAGCTCTTCTATGCTTCCTGCGTTTGCCAAAGCATCCCTTCTAACAGGCTTTAAGCTTTTCATGCCTATTGCCTTACAGGTTGCATTGTAAGCTGCCTTTCCGCCTGCGCCACTATGGTCTATAGTCATGCTAACTGCATGAATATGGATAAATCCATATAAATAATTATCCTGAGAAGGACAGCTTGCTAACATTTAAAAACATTATTGTAATAATCATTATTATGATAATGTTTATCGACCGCGACAGGGAGATCGAAAAATTGCTTGAAATAGCTAAATCCGGCAAGAGCGAGCTCGTCCTTGTTTATGGGAGGAGAAGGGTAGGGAAGAGCAGGCTTCTTACTGAGTTCTCAAAAAAGGTAAATTCCCTTTATCTTATCTCAGATTTGTCAGAGAACATACTTGACATATTTGCAAAGCAGATCGGAGAAGAATTCGTAAGGTTTAATGACTGGGACGATTTTTTTGAGTACATATCCAAATGCAAGTATGATGTAATAATAATAGACGAGTTTCAATACCTGTATGACATAAATAAGACCTGGCCGTCGATTCTGCAGAGATGGTGGGAAAAATTAAAGCATGCAAACAAGAAAATAATACTTAGCGGCTCTTTGATATCTACAATATACAAGATAGCAATGGGGCACGGGTCGGCGCTATACGGAAGGAAGACATATGAGATGAATGTAAAGCCCCTAAAGTTTAGAGACATACATGGATTCTTTCCAGGCTACAATGCAGAAGAGATTGTGGAGGCGTATTCCATCTTGGGCGGAGTACCGAGATACCTGGAGGAATTTGATTCGGAAAAAAAGATCAAAGAGAACATAGAAGAAAGGATCCTTGACAAAAATTCCTTCCTTTATAATGAACCGTTTAATCTTCTCTTTGAAGAGTTTAGGTACCCTGCGCCGTACATAACAATACTTTCAGAGATAGCCGCAGGATATACGCGCTTTGCAGACATATCGTCAAAGAGCCTTATAGCAGGCACAAAACTGCCAAAATACCTGCTTGTGCTGGAACGCGCAGGCCTGATAAGGAAGAGCATCCCCGTTACAGAAAAGAGGCAAAAAAGCAAGACTACAAGATACAAGGTGGCGGATATGTTCTACAATTTCTGGTTCAATTTTGTATTCACGAACAAGTCGTCACTGGAGCAAGGGAAAGTCAGCTGGATCTCATCTTTGATATCAAGGGATTTAAATTCCTACGTAGGCAGGTGCTTTGAAGAGATATGTATCCAGTTTGTTGCGGATTCCGGGATAAAATATACAAGGATAGGAAGCTGGTGGCATAAGGACAAGGAAATCAACATTGTAGCGATTGATGACAACTCAAAGAGCATACTGTTCGGGGAATGCAAATGGAAGAATAACGTAGATGCAGGATCAGTCCTAAAAGATCTTAAAGAAAAAGCAACTCATGTTGAATGGAATGCCGGAATGCGGAAGGAGAACTACATAATCTTTGCAAAATCCTTTAGCAACTTGGTGAACGAAGGCAATGTCATGTGCATAGAGTTGAAGGACATTATCAAAAGTTTCGCAAAACCAGATAATTAGGCCAAGCCCGGCAAATATGGATAAATCCATATAAATAATTATCCTGAGAAGCATATTCATGGACTTTATCAAAGAGTTCAGGAAGCGCTATTCACAGCCTGACTTCGGCAAGGCAAGGCTAGTCCTTGACACGAAGCCAAGGACATACAACTCGCTTTCCTTTGTGGAGAAGAAGGGAATAGTGCTGGATGCTAATTCTGCAGTGAGAGCGCAATATTCAGATACAATGAGGTACATCATAGCAAAGGACATTACATTCGACCTGCTTGTTGCCATATATGAAGTAAATACGTTGGACTGCGTGGCATTCAGGACATTCTCCATGCCTGAAAAGAAGGACATGTCCAAGATAATATCTATGGCGCACAAGTTCAGGAGCAGGAATGTGGAGGTGCGCGCGATAGGGATGCAAAACGCAGAAAAAAATCTCTCCGCAATGGTTGATGGGATATGCAAGGCCGCAAAGGGCATGCTTGTCGAGGCAGACATGTTCGGAAATGAGAGAAGGCATCTGTCTATAGACCTTAAGAACGGGGTAAGCAGGGACGTCCTTCTGGAGAACAGGCACTACAGGCCAGGCGAATTGGTGAACGTGCAGCCAGTAACCGCAATGCCTGGCTATGCGGAGAAGTTCAGGTTCGCATGAATCTCCAGCCATATTTCTTCTTATTATATTTATTCTCTAATTTAGCGTAAAAATTCATAGAAATATATTAATTATTGCATATGAAATGAGATTATATCTCCATTTATATGTAAACATTAATAAAAATGTATTAATTATTACGCACAAAAGGATAAGTTTTTATACTTTGTACGGGAAATAATTATATGTATAAAGATGAACTGCTTGAAAAATTGAAAACATCTGGAAAGCTAGTATTCAATACAAGCGATGCTGCAGAGCTTATACATCTGCATGGTCCTGAACTATCGAACCTGCTGGGATCAATGGACAGGCATGGATATATAGAAAAGATCATGAGAGGCAAATACTATCTTAAATCTGCACCTGTAAAAGATATCTTTGCAATTGCATCAAAGATAATCGAACCATCTTACGTAGCCACAGAATCTGCCTTCGAGAGATTCGGGCTGTCAAACATAGTCCCTTCAATAATAAGGGTAATATCGTTCAAGGAGCACAGGCCCATAAGCATTAAATCTGGAAAGATAGTATTCATAAAGTTCGGGAAGAAAAGATTCTTCGGCTATAATGAATCAAGGTGGATATCAATATCATCCATTGAGAAGGCATTTGTCGATTCGCTGTATTTGGGCGAATTTCCATTCTTTACTGATCTAGTAGAATATCATAGGCGCATGGTTGCATATGGGCGCACCATTGATTACAACAAACTTGTGGAATATGCAATCAGGATGGATTCGAAGGTATTGCTGAATAGAGTTGGTTTCTTTCTCGATTGCATAGGCAAGCAAGACGCAGCGCTTCCACTCTTAAGTAAGATTTATAAGAAAAGGAAGATCGCATTGGATAAGTCCGGCCAAACAGTTAATAATACCAAATGGATGATAAGATGATAAGCGATGATGCAAGGAAGGAAGCGCTCAAAACCATAGATTACGTGCTTGAATATATATTCAGTGACGAAACGCTGTCTAGCCTTGTGATATTTAAGGGCGGCACGGCTCTTGTAAAGGCGTATGGCATCAATAGGTTCTCAAAGGACATAGACTTATCATACATAGGCGAAGGATACGGCAATGTAATAAATGGAATAAGAGAGTTCATAGAAAGCTCTGGATTTGCGGTAACAAATATATCCGCAAACTCTATCGAGTTTAAAATCGGCTTGCTTAGGTCAAGCGTAGACGTATCATATTTAAGGGATGTAATAAACAAGAGTGCAAGCGCAACCGACATTGTTTCCGAAGAAGGAAGCATGTATTTTGTAAGGGTCATGGACATAGACGAGATACTTGCGGAGAAAGCGAGAGCTATAATGGAGCGCAGAGAAGCGAAAGACCTTTGGGATGCATACAAGATACTCGAGAAAGGTGTAATGTGCACGAAGGACAAGATAGACTATAAGTGCCTGCATTCGAATCCGGGATTTTCTTTCTCCGAAAGTGAATTCGTTAAGATTGTAGACTCATGGACCGAACATAGGTATCTAGGACAGCTGCGGGACTATGTGGAAGAGAAAGATGTAATACCGTTAAAAAACGTAAAGGAAAAGCTCAAATGGTTCATATTTTCCATTTATTCGTGAGAACAGGCACTCAGGCCAGGCGAATTGGCGAACGTGCAGCCTGTAACAGCAATGCCTGGCTATGCGGAGAAGTTCAGGTTCGCATGAATTAACCGTGCATAGCGAGAAATCCCACACCATTTATGGGTGGGATGAAA
>JAJYWY010000028.1 GCA_021791245.1 Microcaldota archaeon | reverse complement strand
GCAAAGAGAGCACTGATACCTCCAAAGAGGCAACGCAAGGATGCTCTGCGACCTTGAACCCAGTAATGGTTCCGAAATCCGCTCTGATGGCAACATGTGAGGACGGACAAAGACCGAAGCGAAGTGCAAGAGGAACCTCCTATCCCTCGAGATAGGAGAGGATGTCAGATGATATCACATCGTCAAATTCAAATCGATTACATAACGTACCTTATCGCATACGCAAGAAGGCACGAAACGATGTGAATTGAGACTCCCTTTATTCCAATAACTGTTCTTTTACATGCAAAAGGCTTCTTTAAGCCTTGAGAAGATTCTCTCAATCGCCCATCTCTTCCCATAATCTGGGTCTTTTGTCTTCTCGGTGTATCTCTTTCACGATCTTGCCGTTGTCTTTCATGACAACGCAGCTCTTCCATTTTCCCAGATATATTGCTATTTCCATGTTTGCACCCGTTTATACATACGCCGCAACATTATCTGACTTGTTGCGGCGTCAAGTGCTAGGAGGAGAGATCAATCATGTCAGTCTGAGGAGTGTGGGTTTTCCCGCTCGCATTGGTAAATGGCATGATTTTTATGCCCACATAGATAAAAACCTTAACTTCTATATCTTAAGTGATGGCAATGCCTGAAATTAAGATGAAGAACAAAGACAAGACGCAAAGGCTCCTTGTGCTAACCGCAGACATAGACAACGACCTTTACAAGAAGACCAGAATAAGTGGGCCTGTTCTTGGAAGGGTGCAGAACCTCAGCGCGGCAAACCAGCTTATTCTTGCAGACCCTGAGGAGACTGATGCGAATGCGATCTTCCAGGCAGTAAAACTATACGACGAGCTTAAGGAAGGCGGATATTTGGTAAATGTTGCTACGATAACAGGCTCAGAGACTGAGGGATACGAAGCAGACAGGGAGATAGCAAGGCAGCTTGAGCTTGTGCTCAAAAATTACAAGGCAGATGCGTGCATATTCGTTACAGACGGGGCGAGCGACAACCGCGTTCTACCAATAATAGAATCCAGGCTTAAGATAAATGCAGTTAAGACAGTGACAATGAAGCAGTCTGAGAAGCTTGAGAATACCTATTTTGTAGTCCTGGACAAGCTCAAGGATCCCCATTACGCGAGGATACTCTTCGGGATACCTGCAATGCTGCTTCTCCTCTTTGCGCTAAGCTATTACTTCGGCTTGGGATGGGAGATACCTGTGCTTTTAATCGGAATATACCTTGCGATTAAAGGATTTGGAATAGAGGATATGATAATATCGTCATTTAGGGGTTTTGGGTTCAGCCTTGACAGACTAAGCTTCGTTTTTTATCTTAGCGCCATAATTTTCTTCTTGGCCAGCCTATTCGTGGCATACGGCAATTACGCCACATTCTCGCAGCTTGACAGCCCCAGCGTTGCCGCATATACGATAGAGGGCTTTCTGCTGCTGATGCCTCTGTCGCTGATGCTGTATCTTGTAGGGCGGATATTTGACATTACTGGGAAGAAGTACATGTTCAGGAGCTTCAAGTACGGCAACTATATAGGCTCGTCTGTTATATTCTGGATAATTGCCTATTCGTTCTCTGCATGGATAATAGGGCAGATATACTTCAGCCAGTTTATAAATTATACAATAACAGCGATAATACTCGGCATAGCAATCTCCCTAATTACGCGGACGCTCAAGACAAATGCCATAAAGTCAAGAAGGCTAAAGGGAAAGACTGTTATAAACGAGCTTGGCGCACTTATAGGCAAAGTGAACAAGATAGATTCGAGGAAGGGCATGATGCAGATAAATACAGGATTCGGAAACAATATAACATACAGCATAGACAGGATTGTTGATGTGTCTGACAAGGTAGTGATAAGCTGAGACCAAGACATGAATTGATCCACTGATGCCCATTAATTATTCCAAGATTCGTTTCGTCCAGCAATTAGGCGTCACGGGCTTTCTGATAATCGTAAGGTAACCCTCATTCGATTTTTTTCAGTAAGGGTTATAAAGCTATTCCTCTATAATATTGGTGCTTTTATTGGCTGTTTAGTTGCCATTTAGTATGAAAATTCCTGTTGGAATTAGATTTAGTCTCGAGAAGTGCAAAGAGCACTGCGAATTGCTTATAGTATAACACCAGTCGATGCTGCTGGAGGATACTGCTATCAGATTTCGACAGCCATGCAAGTCTGCTCAACGGCTTCGTTGGGCGGCAAACGGCTCAGTAACACGTAGTCAATCTACTGCAGAGAGAAGAATAACCTCGGGAAACTGAGGCTAATGCTTCATAGGCTAAGGATTCTGGAACGAACCATAGCCAAAAGGGACGCGAATTGCAGCGTTTCCGCTCTGCAATGAGACTGCGTCGGATCAGGCAGATGGCGGGGTAATGGCCCACCATACCTTTGACCCGTAGGGGACATGAGAGTGTGAGCCCCGAGAAGGACACTGAGACAAGGGTCCTAGCGCTACGGCGTGCAGCAGGCGCGCAAACTCCACAATGCGCGAAAGCGTGATGGGGGGAGTCTGAGCGGCGAACTTAGTTCGCCTTTTGCCAAGTATAGCAAGCTTGGAGAATAAGTGCTGGGTAAGACCGGTGGCAGCCGCCACGGTAATACCGGCGGCACAAGTGGTATCCGCGATTATTGGGCTTAAAGAGTCAGTAGCTGGCTAAAACCGTCTTATGTGAAATATTGGCGCCTAACGTCAATACGGGCATAAGATACCTTTTGGCTAGGGAGTGGGCGAGGTTGAGAGTACTCACGGGGTAGGAGTAAAATCCTGTAATCCTGTGAGGACTACCTGTGGCGAAGGCGCTCAACCAGAACACATCCGACAGTGAGTGACGAAGGCTAGGAGAACGAATCGGATTAGATACCCGAGTAGCCCTAGCAGTAAATTATGCAGACTCCGGTGTTGCGCTGACTTAGTGTCTGCGCAGTACCGTAGGAAAACTGTTAAGTCTGCCGCCCGGGGAGTACGGCCGCAAGGTTGAAACTTAAAGCAATTGGCGGGGGAGCACACAAGGGGTGGATGCTACGGTTTAATTGAATTCAACGTCGGAAATATCACCTGGAGCGACGGCAGGATGAATGTCAGGCTAATGACCTTACATAACGAGCCGAGAGGTGGTGCATGGCGATCGTCAGTTCGTGGCGTGAGCTGTCCGGTTAAGTCCGGTAAGCATTTGAGTGATCCAATGAAAACAAAGCTGAACAAAGAATTATGCTACATGGCTGGCCTTACAAGAGAAGAGCATGGCAGGAATGCCATAGGAATAGTTACGAGCTTCCAGAAACTTGAATCAAGGTTCATCGATACCTGCACAAAGGTATTCGGAATAGACCTAAACAGGATTCATGTTGACAGGGTTCGCGACTTCCAGCATATCTTCTTCTATGACTCTAGGCTCTGGAAAGAGCTTGAGAATATAAGGAAGAGGCAGGTCTTCATCTTCAAGAGGCAGGATGAGTTAGCTGCAAGCTTCATAGCAGGCATGTTTGATTCCTCTGGGCATTTCGCAAAAGGCGAGATGATAATAAAGAACCTCACGAGGAATGACATATTCATGCTGAATAACCTCGGAATAAAGACACGGGGGAAGGAGATTGCAAGCAAGAAGACTCTTTTCATGCTTATAAGGAAGTTCAGCAGTTTGTTGGAGGACATTCAGGTGCCCGGAAACGAACGAGACCTTCATTAATAGTTGCAACCAGTCTGGAGACAGGCTGCGCACTCTATTAATACTGCCTGCGTTTAAGCAGGAGGAAGGAGAAGGCGACGGTACGTCAGTATGCCCCGAATCTCCAGGGCTACACGCGGCATACAGAGGTTGGTACAATGGGTTGCAACCCAGAAATGGGAAGCCAATCCCCTAAAACCAGCCAAAGTTCGGATTGAGGGCTGAAACTCGCCCTCATGAAGCTGGAATCCCTAGTAATCGCTTGTCACTATACCGAGGAGCCAAATTTGTGGTGGATTTCGTATTGCCATCAGAAAAACAACCAAAAGTTGTTATCGAAATGAAAGATCTTAGATCCGAATACAGGAAGAAGCTTGCAGCAATAGATCTCGCATATAGAGCAATAAAAATAAAAGAGAGGTATCCAAAAGTCAAGCTTGTTGCAGTTATTGACGGCAACTTGCAGAATGAGGCTTTGGAAATAATCAAATTATACTTAACTCTTCTTCGAAGAAGGTAGTTAGGATATGCAAACAATTTTTGGCTCCCGGTCGTGAAAACGAGCGGTGAATATGTCCCCGCTCCTTGCACACACCGCCTGTCAAGTCATCCAAATAGGGTTTTAGTGAGGCAGCGTCGATGAGGCGCTTTCGAACTAAAATTTTGTGAGGAGGGCTAAGTCATAACAAGGTATCCGTAGGGGAACCTGCGGATAGATCACCTCGAAACTTTTTAAAAAGTTTCATCAAATGAATGTGTGCGAAATGAGCTATTGCATTGCTCGCATTAATCTCGGGACTAAATCTTTTCTTTTTATCTTAAAGGCGCTAGTGCCACTTAGATTTTTAAAGAGTTTGAACACATTTAATATTGGTATGTATGGGTCGGAAGATAAAGGAAAAACAATACATTGAGCATCTGAAACCAATGGGCCGAAAGGCAAGGGAAAATTATTATGCAGATATTCTAAACGAGGCGAGAGCCTTCGCAGGGAAGCTTGGATTTGCAGTTGCAGAGCCAATAGAGATAGCTGAAAGCGGCAAGATAGACGAGCGGGCCTGGGCGACATATGCGTCATTGTATAGCAAGGGCATGGCAAAAATATACTTGAGCAGGGATCTTTTCGGGGATCTGGGGATAAGCACAGTAATAGGGCATGAGCTTTGCCACCATTTAATAGATACATATGTAAATTACCAGCATACAAGCCATAGCATAAGCATGGAGGGCCATTTTGAAGAGACCATAATTAACGAGAGTCGTTTTGGCAATGAATATATAGAAAGCTGGGCAAAAGCCGCAGCGATCGATAAGATATATATCTCAATACATGAGGGAAGCTGCAACCTTTTCGGCCACATATTCAACAGCTTCACATATGGCCTTGAATACCTTGACGATTTCTACAAAGGGAGATTCTTTATTAAGCATATGCGCACGTTGTACAGCAGCATAAAAGATAACGAAGGCGAAGGCATTATCGAGGCATTGGGAAAGGATATCAGCAACATGGGCGACGACTGCGAGAGGGCAGGCGATGCTTTGGCTGCAATGTCCTTCCTGCTCAACGACTCCGATTATGTAAAGACAATGAAGTTCCTTATCAGAAAGAATGATGAAGTAATAAATGATCTGTTACTGCTTGTCAAAGAGGATAACGATAAAATAAAGAGGTTCCTTGACGATGTATATACAGGAAAGCGTCCATACAGGCTTCTTGCAGACAAATTCCGGCAAAGGCAGGGCGGAATTTGAAAGAAGTGCCAGAGGCCCGTCATCTGCTCAGGTCGTTGGAGACTACCGCAGCTATTTGCGTTGCATTTATGAAATCTG
>JAJYWY010000034.1 GCA_021791245.1 Microcaldota archaeon | reverse complement strand
ACATACTCGATAGAGCTTTGAACTCTGCGAGTTCAAATTTTGACAGCAAAACTGTCAAAGCTACCGAAGGGCATTCGGAAAGTCAAGCCTGTGGAGACAATGTAAGACCTTCCGCAAGGAAGGCGGTTGTCGAAGAAGCAGGAACTATATGGGTGGCAGCATGACGACCAATCATAGCCACCCTGAAAACTCCCAACCTTCAGCTGGGAGAGGATGTCACAAAGCAAATAGTAATACTGTATATTATGGATAAATTAATGCTTAGAGTCGGCATGCTGTCTCCAGAAGATGCAAGCCCCTTCTGCGATATCGTGTCAAAAATGCTTGATGGCAATGAAATGGCCTTTGCTATGGATAGCATTATTGACATGAAATCCAATAGGAACAGGAAAAAGCTGCAGGCATTCCTCAGCTGCGCAGAGGATACTGCAATTAAGGAAATAAACGCTATCCGCATGCAAAAACAAAAATCTCCACATCAAAAAGATCTGATGGGCAGGATAACTGCTGAAATATCCTCTATTAGCGATCCCCTTGCCAGGATTATTATAATGTGCGAAGTGAGCAATATTGCAAGGGATTATTATCAGTCGTCAGATTTAGTAAACATCTACGCTGCGCTGCTTAACAGGCCTTTTATCTCCCTCCTTGAGAAGATATCCGGAAAATATCAGGAAGAGAAAGGATTTGAGTATGCCGTAGGCATGCTTGGCATATTTGTTTCAGACTATTATGATTTCTCAAAGTTCAAAAAAACAAAGTTAATAATGCTTAATAAGGCATTTGATAATCCGTGGTTCAACGACATGCTGTGCAGTAGCATCCTATCATGCAATGAAGGCATTGTGAATGTATCCACAGATTCAGCGTATGGTCAAGGATATCCGGAGTTTTTCTTATGGTTCATGTCGGTATGCGGAGCAGCCGAAGAAAAAATCACGCATGTATCCAATGGCATAAAAGAAATAATTTCATCAAAGATAAATAAGGGCCATTTTTTCAGGCTGATCGCCAGGTGCGGATCGCTTAAGAACCTGGAGAGAAAATCCATATTCAACTTAATCCTGACTGAAAGAGGCAGAAATTTCCTCCCATATCTTTCCATGATCATAGATGAATCTGCAATTCCTGTCTTGCCACTTATAAGCAAGAAAATCGAAGATCCCAACCAGAAAATAGAAAATATACTGCTTGGGTTAATGGAATTCCACCTGAATAAAAAGGTAGTGGGCATGAATGTGGTTAAGGCGTTTTCCGGAAGCGAACGTGCAAAACGCTCAGTATCCAAAAAGCTGCGCATGCTTGGCATAGAATCCACAGATCTTAACGAAAACGAGATCCTTGGGATAATCGGAAAGAACTGCAGAAATATAAGGTATAATATGCCCTCAAGCGGCTATGTTACCAATATCTACAAAATGGAAAGGCCGCTGGACGGCCTCAGCGTAAAAATTTACTTTAAATATAAAAGAAGCGCAATGGGCGGGGAAGTGAATCACAGGGAAGCTGAACTCTGCAATTACGTATTTACTGCTTCCGCAAATATTGCGGATTATTGCATGGATCTTAATTTAGGGAACACACCAAAGAAATTGAGGATATACATAGACATTAAAAAACCGAATGAAGATAAGGGCATCGCCGCATTTGTGTCATGGAATTCATCAAGCGATATCCATATGCTAAAAGAATATAAATCCGATAAAGTCATGCCTCATGAATTCTTCCATCTGTTCCAGCATGCTAACAATGAATGGATAGACCCAAACATGGGAGAGCTTTCAGCCGACTTCTTTATGATTGCCTTCAATTCCAGGCTAATAGGGGATCAGGAGAGAAGGAAGGCGAATATACTTAAGTACCTGTTAAACCCTGACCTGGTTGAAAGAGTCGATTCATGGGACCAGCATTTTATCCATTATTGCCTAAATAGGGAAACGCCAATTGAAATCTACAAAAAAATAGCATCCCTTAAATCTGAAGCAGAAATCGAAAGAATACTTTCAAAGATGATTCTCCCAAAAGATCTTATCGAAAGGAAGATAAAGGCTATAGCGGAAATTGGGAAGAAGGCAGAAGCGGCAACAGATATGCCTGAAAATTCAAGAAAACAAGGAAAGGCAAGCCCGAAAATAAAGGCCAACAGGTCTGACAACTTCATAGACAGGACAATCCTGCTGTCTACATACCAGATGGGGTTTGATATATCTTCATTGGCATTTATCGCATCCGGCCTTGACGAGAAAAAAACATTTGACATATTAAGCTCTAGCAACAGCAGAAGGGGACTCATATCAAAAATATCATGCGCTATGGCCGTAAAATCCGATGATGAGAGGAAAAAGGAGAAGCTTGAGCTTTGCTCAATAATGAAAGAGGTATACAGGCAAAGATACCAGATGATAAAACCGAAAAAGGCACCAATTCTATACCAATGAATGGCATTCTAGGGCTACAAGGGCGGAGCTTATCGGCATTAAAGATTCCTTCGGTTTCTTCCTCTGCGCATCGCATTAGCAAAGTATTTAGAATCCGGCATCGTTCTATATCATGATGCACAACAAGCGCATTGCAGATATTTTCGACGAGATAGCTGACATGCTAGAGCTTGAGCCAGGGGACCATAGGTTCGAGGTAAGGGCATACAGGCGTGCGGCAATAAACATAAGCTCCATGCAGGAAGATGTGGAGGATCTGCTGAACAAGAAGGGGATGGAAGGCCTGCGCGAAATACCTGGGATAGGGGAGGGCCTTGCGCAGAAGATAGCTGATTTTGTCAGGAGCGGCAAAATAAAGAAATACGAAGAGCTGAAGAAAAAGTATCCTATAGACTTTACGGGCATGATGGGCATCCAGGGCCTTGGGCCGAAAAAGATATTCCGCTTATACAAGGAACTTGGAATAAGGAACATGGAAGACCTTAAGGATGCCATACTGTCCCACAGGATATCTGGCCTTCCGGGCTTCGGCAGAAAAAGCGAGGAAGTCATAGGAAAAGGCATTAAGATGAGAGAGGCGAGCAAGGGCAGAATGCTGCTTGGGGAGGCATTGCCAGAGGCAG
This sequence comes from Microcaldota archaeon, assembly GCA_021791245.1. Taxonomy (GTDB): domain Archaea; phylum Micrarchaeota; class Micrarchaeia; order Micrarchaeales; family CABMGC01; genus JAJYWY01. The sequence continues at coordinate 2,973 of JAJYWY010000034.1, read as the reverse complement.
AGCAGATAGCGAAGAAGATCATGGAATCTGGACTTGCGGATAAAGCCGAAGTTGCAGGGTCTGCCAGAAGAATGAAGGAGACTGTAGGAGACATTGACATACTTGTAGTCTCTTCAATGGCGGGAAAAGTCATGGATTTCGCATCCAAGTTGGAAGAAGTTTCAGGCACGATTTCAAAAGGGAATGCAAAATCTACGTTTATGCTCAATATAGGGATTACATGCGACATAAGGGCAGTTGGGAGAAAGAGCTTCGGCTCAGCGATGCAGTATTTCACAGGCAGCAAGGATCATGGCGTCATTTGCAGGCAGATAGCGATAAAGAAGGGGCTTAAGCTGAGCGAGTACGGGCTATTCGACAAGAAAGGAAAAGCAGTGGCTGGAAGCGAGGAGAGCAGAGTGTATGAAAGACTGGGCATGGATTACATAGAGCCAGAGATGCGCGAGAACAGGGGCGAGATAGACGCCGCTCTCGCACACAATCTACCAAAGCTTGTAAAGCTCGGCGAAATAAAGGGAGACCTGCACATTCATACTGACCACACGGACGGCAGCGAATCAATAGCAGATATGGCGAAATATGCAATGTCGAAAGGATACGAGTACATAGGGATCTCGGACCATACGAAGAGCGAATACGTGGCAAATGGAATGGACGACAAGAGATTCATGAAGTATTTCGACGAGATAGACAAAGCGCAAAAAGACCTTGATGGGATAAAAATACTGAAAAGCGGAGAGATAGACATACTAAAGGACGGCTCGCTGGACCTTGGAAAGAAGACGATGGAGCGGATGGATTACAGGATCTGCACAGTGCATATGAACAGGAATATGGACAAAATGCAGATGACGGCAAGGATAGTGAGGGCTATGGAGAGCGGCTACATGGACATATGGGCGCATCCCACCGGTCGACTGATAAACCAGAGGGAGGCGCTTCAGCTGGACATGGACAAGCTGTTCCAGGCTGCAAAGGACAACGGCATAATAATGGAGATAAATTCCTATCCGAACAGGCTTGATCTCAACGACGAGAATATAATGAAGGCAAGGGAATACGGGCTCAGGTTTGCGGTAAACACCGACGCGCACAGGGCAGCGCATATGGACCTGATGAGATACGGGATAGGGATGGCAAGGAGAGGATGGCTAGAGAAGAAGTCTGTTATAAACGCTCTTGATTACGCTTCGCTCAAGAAGAGCCTAAAGAAGGCTTAGAGCCTGCGCTTTGAAACGCGTACAGCTCAATTACAAATATGGCAACAGTTATTATGTGCACGGCAGTGCAGTATTCGCATATTTCGCCAAGTACATATTCATCATGGAGAAGGTATATGACAAAAAGTATGCCTATGAACGAAAGGTAGAACTTCAGGCTGTTCCTGATTGCAAACAGATACAGCAGCATGGCGAAGAATAAAAATCCATAAAAAGCCGTGGGCAGCCCAAAAATCATGGCAAACTGGCTTGACAGCACGCCCTGGCAGTTTATAATTCCCTTGTTTGGGCATGCAAGCGGAACGTTTGCTATGTAATGATATGCAGTCAAGTATACAGATATAAGAAGGCCTGCCAGTATCAACGCAAGCTCTGCCTTGAATATGAGCTGCCTTCCTTTCCAGAAATTACTTAAACGATTCATATCCATCTATTTTTAAAACATAGCTTTGCCCGCATACGCCGGCAGGCTTGTTGTTGTCGATTTTGCATATCTCTGCAGTGAGCACGTCTGCAGACCCTATTATGGCCTTTGCCACTGTTGAATTTGGATTCTTGAGCTGCGCAGCTATCTGGTCCCAGTCCATTCCCTGAAGTATGTTGGGAAGATATTGCGAACCGTCGATTATGGAATAATTTGCCATGTCTATGAAAGGTATTCCCTGGCCAGGATCGTATTTATTTGCAATTATGCTCTCCGACTGCGTCATGTTCTGCAGGGCAGGATATCCTCCATTGGCTTCCTTGTTCGTCTCTATCTCTACAGGAACGAAGCTTATGTACGGGCTGCTGTATGTAGCGTTTACGAAAGTAAAGGTAGGGGTATTTGCATATGCGTCGGTTGCTGATGAAGTCATGTATTCTATGCCTGTGAATTTTCCGAATCTGCTCAGCGCTATAATCATAGCCCATCTTTCCGCAGCGCAGTAAGGGCAATATTCTGCACCTATATAAAGTATCTCCGGCTTTTCATTGTATGTGAGCATAGAGCCGTTTGCCATTTGCGGATAATTGGCGATAGAACCCTGCACAACGTAGTTTGACACGTTGTTCGATACGTTCAATCCGTTGATGAAGCTCTGGTTTACGCGCATATTGTCATATGATGTGAAGCCTGTTGCGTTATAGTTCGAGGGTCCAAGAGCCCCAGTAGATCCAGGCGCAAATAGGAATATCGCGACAGCAGCTACCGCTATTATTGCAAGCACAGCCAGCATTATTATTTTTTTCTCCATTGATACCACAGAATAAATTCTATTCCTTTTTTATTTCTTGTTATTTTTTGTTCTATCCCATATTATATATTGCAATCATGTCGGAGTTCTCCTGCATCTCCATATATTAATACCATCCCCTTGCTTTCATTGTCTTTGCCACCCTGTCCACAGCTATTATGTAAGCTGACATCCTCGGGTTAATCTTCTTTCCCTTTGCCGCATAATCAGACTGCATTTTCATTACGTCGTTGAATGACCTTGTTATTATCTTGTCAAGCTTGCTATACACTTCATCGGCAGTCCAGTAGTAGCCGTTTATGTTCTGCACCCACTCAAAATATGAGACTATGACCCCGCCTGAATTGACAAGGAAGTCAGGAAGATCGAACACCCCTTTTTCCATAAGTATGTTGTCTGCGTCCGGGGTTACCGGGCCGTTTGCAAGCTCGAGAAGGATTTTGGCATTTATCTTGTCCGCATTGTCCTTCTTCACCTGGTTCTCTATTGCTGCAGGTATGAGCACGTCTACTTCTTCC